>JAADFS010000032.1 GCA_013152795.1 Deferribacteres bacterium | reverse complement strand
TACCATGATTTATGGCAATGGCAATATGTAAAGCGTCTTCAACTGCCTTTTTAGGTAAAGCTTTTTCCTTTATCAAGGCGCGAGCTAAAGAAGTCACATCTTCATTTAACTCAAGCAGAGGAATTGATTCAAGAATACCCAGACGTTTTTGTGATGCATTTCTATCTCCTGCTTTTGCTTCTTGAATAACAAGCTGTGAAACAAATAAATCAAAATGCTTTCTTCTATTTTCCCACCATTCGTTAGTCAATTCCTGATGAGCAGCAATAATAAGATCTCTGCTCGGCTTTGCAGTAAGATAACTAACAATTGTTGTTTCTAAATATACTTTTGGCTTCATTTGCTGATTCTCTTATAACAACAATATATTATCAACTTTAGCATAGTCATAATCGTTATGTCACACCGAACAACTCAATATATGCAATTCATTTCCACCGGCTCTTCCGTTGCCCCGCTGGCGGTGTTTTATGTTACAATTTTCTTTACAAATATGACAGGCGGGTATAGCATGTCACAAAACACATTGAATAAACAGGCGAAAAATTTTATCCGGCATCTTGGCAGGGAGTCATTTTTCGGGTTATATTAACCTTGAAATACCGCATAAACAGGGAGGGAAAAATGAGATTTAAACTTGCAGTGGTGGGAGTGATTGCTCTTTTATTATTATCGCCGGCATATGCTGCCGCTGATGATACGGAAAACCTTATCAAGGTCGGCGGGGAATCAAGGCTGGTTGTCAGGCCTGATATCGCACATTGCTTCCTCAAAATAACCGGTGAGGGGGAGAGCTATGAAATATCAAGCAAGGCGGCGAAGGATAAAATCTCGGAAATGCTCGGGGTACTGAAGACTGTGATGGGGGAAACGCCTGAAATCAGTGTACTGCAGGTGGAAAACAAGCCTAAGGGTAAATCCTTTGAGGACATTTATCAAAAAGACTTTATAACCGGCATGGCCAAGGCTATAAAAGGCGAGGAAATACCGGAGACGAAATCTCCGGTCAGGAAGAAAAAGCTGACGGTGATGACCGTTTATTTCTCCCTTACAAAGTTTTCCGCGGAGAAGATCCTGCAGATGATGAACATCCTGGCCGAGAAAGAAATCGCGTTTGACAAAGAGGGGCTCTTTGACCTCCCGTTTGAATTCGACCTCAAGCGGAGCGCGATATTCTACGGGCTGGTTGATCCGGATAAGTACTTTGAAACTCTTGCGACCGATGTGTACAGGAAGGCCCGCACTAAAGCTGAAATAATCGCGAAAGCGGCAAACAGGAGACTGGGAAAGCTGGTGAACATCACCGGCGGTTGCGGCGACAGGTTGCAGGGCAGTGTAACCTTGTCCGGCAGGTCTGACCTTACCGGGAAAGACCTTGGCCCACTGTCTGCAGACCCGTCCCGTCTCGTAATAAGTTTCAGCAAGAATTTTGAATTCAAATTGAAATGAACGGATGCCCGGGTCTCTCACAGCCGGTGGTATTTTATGCGACTGCACGGGTGTGATAATACCGGAATCAGGCTTATAAACCTTAATGTTGCATAAAACAGGCAGGAGAGCCTGCCGTAAAACCTTTATAAAGCGATGGGATATCGGAAATAAGTCTTTATTGCAGGAAATAACGAAAAGTGAAGTTCCAAAAGATGTCCATATGCTGTGCGGAATATTTCCTGAAGGTATCGCAGATAAAGCTTTTCCGGCAGGCTCTCCTGCCCGCAGGCGGTATTTTAATGCCACTGTAAGGCAAACTCAGAATTGAAATTATGGAGGAGTGGCCGAGTGGACGAAGGCGACGGTCTTGAAAACCGTAGAGCGAAAGCTCCGTGGGTTCGAATCCTACCTCCTCCGCCATATTAACTCCATTTATTACTCTTTACCTTAATGTTGCACAAACGGGCAGAAGAGTCTGCCGGGGAACAAAGTTCAGAGTTGAAAGTTCGGAGTGCAGGGGCAAAAGGTATTTTTATAATAAAATTAAAATATCTTTTAACATTTGGCGACTTATTCCTGGTATACTAACTAAGCCATATTACAAATAAAAAAAGAAAGGAGGTGAACAGGATCTTGAGAAAGGCGATAGTCGGACTTGTATCTCTTCTGTTTGTCATAGCTCTCTTTGCTGTGTCAAACGCTGACGCCGCTAATGCCAAGTACGTAGGGGCAAAAAAGTGTAAGGCATGTCACATCAAGCAGTACAAGTCATGGAAAAAGACAAAAATGGCGAACAGTTTTGAAAACCTGAAGCCGGGAGTCAAAGCGGATCTGAAGAAAAAGGCCAATCTGGACCCGAACAAAGACTATACCACTGATGCCAAGTGCTTGAAGTGTCATACAACCGGTTACGGCAAACCAGGTGGATTTGTGAGTGTGGAGAAGACACCGAAATTAATCAATGTCCAGTGCGAGGCGTGTCACGGACCCGGAAGCGTGTACAAGAAAATCATGAAGAAAAAGAAGAAGACATTCACGCGCGCGGAGGTTAAGGCTGCAGGACTTATAATTCCATCTGAAAATGAGAAAGGGTGCTTGGTTTGTCACGGCGGCGACAGTCCGTTCAATGCAAAGGTCGACCCCAAATACAAGTTTAATTTCAAGGAAAGGCTTAAGAAGACCCATAAGCATTTCCCTCTGAAATACAAACACTAAGAAAAAGAAAGCCGGCTTTCTACCGTTTCAGTATTAAAAGAATGCCGGCTTTCTTTTTGTCTTTTCAGCGGCATCGAGCCGTCTCCACGCCCTCCGTTAAACTTCCAAATATGCCATGCCGTTGAACCCGCAACTAAGATTAAAAAATTATTTCCCCGTGAGCCTCCTGGGGTCAAGGATGCGGCCGGCGTCTCTTTCGCTCAAGATGCCTTTTTCCACCGCCACCTGCCTCACGGTTTTCCCTGTCCGGTATGCATCCCGGGCCACACCGGCAGCGGACGAATAACCGATAACGGGATTCAACGCGGTTGCCATCGCAAGCGTTGCTTCTGCATATTCCCTGCACCGCTTCGTGTCCGCGCTGATGCCGCTCACGCATTTTTCCGTAAAGGCGTTGACGCCGTTTGAGAGGATCTCAATCGAAAAGAGCAGGTTATGCGCTATCAGGGGCATCATCACATTAAGCTCCAGTTGCGAAGCCTGCACCGCACAGGCAACCGCCGTATCATTGCCCATGACCTGAAAACATACCATGTTGAGCATCTCCGCCATGACGGGGTTGACCTTCCCGGGCATAATGGATGAGCCCGGCTGCACTGCGGGCAGCCTTATCTCGGCAAAACCCGTGCGCGGCCCTGAGCTCAACAGACGGATATCATTGGCTATCTTTGTCAGGGTTATTGAGATTCCCCTCAGTGAGGCGCTCAGTTCAAGGGCCGGATATACATTCTGAATACCCTCAAAGAGGTTCTTGCAACTCCGGAACCTGATGCCGGTAATCTCCCTGATCTCTCTGATGACGCGGCCCCTGAAGCGGGGATGGGCATTTATTCCCGTGCCAAGTGCATTGCCCCCGAGGGGCAGATACAAAAGGGAGTCCAGTGCCTTCTGCAACCGCGCCATATCATTCTTCACCGCTTCCGCAAAACCGCTGAACTCCTGCCCGAGCCTTACAGGCACGGCATCCTGCAGGTGTGTCCTGCCGGCCTTTACAATCCCGTCGAATTCCTCTGCCTTGGCTGAGAGGGCATCATGCAGCCCTTGCAGGGCGGGCATCAAATCCTCTGTAACAGCCTCACGGCAGGAGATGTACATTGACGTGGGAATCGTATCGTTTGTCGACTGCGCCATGTTTACATGGTCATTCGGATGAATGAATGAGTAATCCCCCTTTTTGCGGCCGAGAATCTCAAGGGCCCTGTTTGCTATAACCTCATTGGCGTTCATGTTCTGGGACGTCCCTGCCCCGGCCTGGTAAACATCCACGACAAAATGCCTGTCATGCCTGCCGCTGATCACCTCCAGCGCCGCCTTTTCAACGGCCTTCCATATCTTTCTCTTCAGAAGTCCCAGGGAGCCGTTGGCCCTGACCGCCGCGAGCTTGACTATGCCCTGAGCCCTTATGAACCTCCGCGGAAGCCTGAGGCCGCTGATCGGAAAATTAAGTACCGCCCTTTTTGTCTGGGCGCCGTAATAGGCGCTGTCAGGAAGACGCACATTACCGAGAGTATCTTTTTCAATCCTCAATTTCCTGTCTCCTCCACATGTCAAAAGTAGGTGATAGTTTAGCATAAGTCCGGCGGAATTAAAAAATTCAGGGATAGCGGAGTCTGCCGGGAAACCTGCTTTGACACCCTCCCGGCGTTTAATTATAATGTCTTAATATGATTTCCTTTTATGAAATAATCACCCGCATACTCCTCGGCGCAATCATAGGCGGCATTATAGGCTTTGAGAGAGAAGTCCACGGCAGGGCTGCGGGATTCAGGACCCAGTTGATTGTCTGTCTGGCTGCGGTGCTTATCATGATTGTCTCTGAAAACTACTACTACTATATTCCGAACACCGACCCCAACCTCAGGATAGACCCTGCAAGGATATCTGCAGGCGCCCTGATAGGCATAGGGTTCCTGGGCGCCGGTGTAATCATCAAAAGCGGCTATGCGATCAGGGGCCTGACCACCGCGGCATCCATATGGATCGTCTCAGCCATAGGGCTTGCAATCGGCGGCGGGCTTTATCTTGCGGCAACAGTAACGGGTGCAACAACGGTCATCGCCCTGTGGGTGCTGAGGATTCTGGAGAAAAAGATCAAAATCCTGCGTTTCAGAAACATCTCTGTCTCCGTGCCGCTCACGGAAAAGACGGCACAGGCGGAAGAGACGGTCACATCCATACTGTCCGGCAGTGGATTTCATATCCATTCCGTGGACTATGAAAAAAACACGGGGGGCGAAATCATATACCATTTCAGTGTATCCACAAGAGACAGGGGGGTTGTCAGGAAGCTGTTCGCGGAGCTGTGCTCCCTGGAATTTGTCAGTTCGGTCAAGATCAGCAGTTAACAATATAACCTTGATGTTGTATAAACGGGCAGAGGAGTCTGCATACCATGAATAAAAAAACGCTGTCGCAAAGCCCCGCGTTCAGCAGGGTCATTCCTTTTGCAACCTATATGCTTTTCATACTCGCCTCTGATCTCGTGAAGCCGCTGATCCCCCCCGGCGTGCTGCACGATAATTTTACGGCCGTTGTTTATCCGGTCAAGATACTGGCTGTGACCGCGCTGCTGGTTTTTTACCGGAAGTCTTACGACGAGCTCCGCCCGGACCAACTGAAGGCGGCCCATATCCTTCCCGCCCTGTCAATCGGTGCGATCGTATTTGTCCTGTGGATAAACATGGACTGGGGTTTTGCCACGGTGGGGACACCGGATACATACGACCCGGGGCTCCTGCCCGGCAAGGCCTGGTATTATGCATTTATCGCCGTAAGACTGGCAGGTGCCGCCCTGGTCGTTCCCGTGTTCGAGGAGATATTCTGGCGCTCATTTGTGCTGAGATATATCATCAGCCAGAATTTCACGGCAGTAAGGATCGGCACATTCACTTGGACATCTTTTATAATATCCTCACTTCTGTTCGGCAGCGAGCACAATCTCTGGCTTGCCGGGATTATGGCCGGGGTCTTCTACAATCTCCTCCTCTACAGGACCAAAAGCATACCTGCCTGCGTCATCGCCCATGGGGTGACAAATCTTCTCCTCGGGATTTATGTGATCAGGACGGAAAGCTGGCAGTTCTGGTAGCCGCACGCAGGCATACAGGCCGTTTCAGGAATGGACCGGGGTCTCTTCCTGTCCCGCTTCTCCCTGAGCCGGCTCAGGCGGCTCGGGGATATCCACTTCCCTGAACTCTTTGAGCGTGGGCAGCTCGGACAGGTCTTTAAGGCCGAAATACTGGAGAAACTCTTTTGTTGTGCCGTACATCAGGGGCCTTCCGGGGACCTCCTTCCTGCCCAGGATCTTGATCAGTCTCCTCTCAAGGAGGGTCCTGACAACCCCGTCCGAGTTAACACCCCTGACAGCCTCTATTTCGGCCTTGATGACAGGCTGTTTGTATGCGATTATGGCAAGGGTCTCAAGCGAGGACTGTG
Organism: Deferribacteres bacterium; assembly: GCA_013152795.1. GTDB lineage: Bacteria > Nitrospirota > Thermodesulfovibrionia > UBA6902 > UBA6902 > JAADFS01. Next base: position 35,967 of record JAADFS010000032.1, on the reverse strand, counting down.
ACAGTCTCTTCGGTACGGATACTGAAAGGAGCTTCTTAACCCATGGAGCGCAGGCGGGGTTTGTAACCATCTGAAAGCCTCCGGCCACTTCAAGGATGAGGAGGCCGCTGTTCTTCAGTGAATATTCTCGGACAAGCTCCCTCAGGAGCCGCTCGGTATTGTACTTGTCTATCTCGACCGTTTTTCTCAGTGTATCGAGTGTAACCGGCTCGGCGGATATGAAAAGGATGGCCTCAAGAATGGATTTGGCTTCTTTATCTTCCATTGTAAAAGCTCAGGAAGCCTTTCTTTGATACCTTCCCAGCGGATTCTCTTTGAGCACTTCCGAGTCCTTGCCGTTGTTCAGCAACTCGAACATCCGCAGCAGGGATTCCTGCTGAAAGCTGTTGATGTCGCTGACACTGATCTCGTACGGAAACCGGTTATCGATAAAATTGGACACCGGGGTATAGTTGGGGAGTCTTGACAGTATGAGGAAGCCCTTGAATATCCTCTTGTTGGTCTTGAAGGAGAAAAAGAGGCTTTCAAGCCTTTTCTCGAGAAAAATATCGTTTTTCTTCTGCATGTACTTATCAAGCCCCTTCAGGATGCCCCTGTATTTCTTGTCGACCATACTGTCGGACCTGACCTCCAGGAGTGAATGGCTGAAGGGCACCCTCGGTGTCTCCAGATTATGGATGACCGTGTCTGCACACAGATGCATCAGGTACCCGTAGGCAAAGGCCCTCTGCCGCGCCGTCTTTGAGGATGCGAGCAGTTTCCAGGCAATGTCCCAGTTGTGGGAATTCTTCTCCACCCCCTGAAATCTCCTGCCGAGTATTATGTCTGCGCTCAGGTTGCCGTACAGGAAGTCATTCTTGTACCTCTTCAGGACAGTGTATATCCCCGCAGGGACAAGGGCGGCGCCGATATCCAGCACCTGGTAACCCAGGTAAACATGCGTGAGTGGCCCCCATGCATCGGCAACAGAGGGAATGAGTAGTATTGTCAGTATACACGTCAAAATAAACATCACTGCCTATTAGTTTACCTTAATATTGCATAAACTGGCAAGGCAATTTCACTCGGAAACAACTTTCTTTATCTCCTCTGAAATCAATCTGTTGTACAAATCGGCGGGATGCCCGTCTGGAATATAAAGAGGGTCATTCTCGATGCCGTCATATCCCCTGACAATATCTTTTGCCCAGATATAGCGAACCTTGTATTTGTCCAGCATTTCCCTGATAAATAAATCCCTCCAGTCATCCTTATACAAATTGCCGCGATGATGAAAGATCAGGAACACAAACTCCAGTTTCCTGTCTCTCAATTCTTTTATGATTTTATCAATAATTCTCTCATTAATCCTGATTTTCTTCTGAATATAATACTCATCGTGCTTCAGGAAGGAAATAACCTGCCCCGGCAGAAGGGCTTTGAGGAAATTGCTGTACAGTAGCCTCCTGTAGAGATACGAGGTTATGCGGGGAGGATACTGTGAAAAGAACTCCTGCGGCTCTATCATCAGCGGCCTTTGAAGCACGAGCTTGCCGTTGACGATTTCGAAGTGGGGCTTCTGGCCGTTGAAATATGTCAGTGAACTCCTGTCGAGGTCTTCCGTCATAAGGCTTACTATGACAAAGGGGTTGTCATAGTGGCCGACGGATTCATGCAGCAGCAGATAGATTTGATCCAGCCCGTATCCTATGACCCCGTAGTTGAGCAGATAATAATCTTTTGAAAACTCCTCATCCGCACCCAGAAAATCCTGGAAACATGTCGTGCCCCCCACACAGCGGGCAAAGGAATCTCCGTAAAGCAGCACGGGTCTTCGTGAACCGACAAGACCCGCCTCGTTGTGCAGATAGTTGTCAGGGGAAAAATTCCCGGTCCATCCCAGTAGCGGGTGAACGTCCTTTTTTCCGCACGCCTTTTTATTCAGGTGACAGGCCATCTTGCCGAACTCTTCTTCAGAGTTGCCGTCCACATAATAGGCGGGGTTTCTCTGTTTGGCCAGTATGGGGATCTTATTCAGGAATGCAATATCACCAAACAATAAAATACGGAGAGCGGTTTCAGCAATTATGAAACTGAAAAACAGGGAAGAGAACAAAAGCATTAAATTGAAAAACCAGGATTTTTTTCTCATTTTGTATCAAGATATTTGCACTCGGAACTGAACACCCTCATGGATAATCGAATTTCATATTCTCAGCAAAAGGGAAGATGAGTTTCCAATGAAAAAAGCGCCCCCTGCACGACTCGAACGTGCGACACCTGGTTTAGGAAACCAGTGCTCTATCCTGCTGAGCTAAGGGGGCGGATTTAAGCAGATATGTATTTGCCGGTGTCTATTATACAATTTTTACATCAGATTTTGCTGCCGCCCGGCGTAACATCGTCACCTTTCTTTTCCCTGATGCCTTCTCTTTATCTCATACACCCTCAGGAACCTGTACCGCCGGATGAGCTCCGGGTCAGTGTAATCCGCCGCTGACAGTCCCTTCTTCCTCAGAATTCCTCCCGCCGTCTTCATCGGGCCGTCAACTATTATCAGTATCCGGCTGCCGGAAGCCGGATCACCGGAAAAATATCTATCCGGAATATTATACAGCCTGCGGTAATATATCGATGAAGGATGCTGCTCAACATAGGCATCAATGACCCTGTCGCCGGGTCTGAGATATTCCTTGAGAAAAAATGTGACCGGCCTGTAATCATAAACCGTATCCGCCCGCTGGGAATGCAGCACACCCCAGCTCAACCAGAAGGAAAGCGCAACCGCGAGGATGGGGAATACAATCGCATGGAACCTGCCCTTTTTCATTCGGAGCAGGCCCGGTAAAAAAGCCGCGCCGGCGCACGCCGGCCCTATGTATACGGGCAGCAGAAACAGCCATATCCGCTCATCGGGGACCACGCGCTGTGCTGCTACAACAGGAAGGCACCAGATTACCGCCACTGCGGCTACCGGGATGCGGTAAGGGCTTAACCGCCTGTGAAACACCAGCGAGACGATAAAGCCGCCTGCAAGAACAAGGCTTAGCGCAGTGGGGATATCCCTGTTCCAGTAGTTCCACAGTGAAACGAGAGAAGGCGGAAACCTCTCTGCAAAATAGGACCATGACCTCGATACCACCCATGGATTGGCCACAAGCGGTTTAATGCCGGATACCGCCAGGACCGGTGCATAGAGGATTAATGTTAAAAGTAATGTAACGGCGGTATATACAGACAGGGTTTTCAGTGAACTGCGGCGTCCGGCGCCTTTTTGTGCAGACATGATCGACAGGAACAGCCAGATTACAACTATTCCGAAGGGATAGAGCATTATCGGGATCGTATAGAAACCGGTTGCCGACAATACGGCGAACAGGAGCCAGGCACCCGTGTTTCCGCCCTGTCTGAGATAGGCCGCAAGGGCAAGGAGCGACAGAAAGATCAGGCATATTATGGAATATCCACGTGCTGCGGCTGAATACCTGATGAGCATCGAAGAAGCGGCGACAACGGCTGCCGTCAGGAGTGCTGCATCCCTGTTGTAAAAGATGCGTATAAACACGTAGGATGCCGGGACCACGAGTATGCCGGCCACAAGCGCGGGCAGGCGGATCGCCCACGGATGATTGCCGAAGAGCACGTATGAAATATGGGATAAAAATGTATGGAAGAGATGATTGTTCGGGGCGGAATAATATGTAAGGCCGATGTATAAAGGTTTTGAGACATAGACATTAAAGGTATATGCCTCGTCGGTATGCATGGGGCGGGAGAGTGCCGCCACTCTCACTGCAATCGCCCCCGCCAGTATTATAAAAAATGCACAGAGATGCATCCAGTCTTCTCTTCCTGCCGCATCCCTGATATCGTGTGCAAGAGACCTGAAAAATGAAACCAGTGATGCCAGGGCATCCGAGACATACCGCTCCGCCTTCCGCCTGGCTGAGTAGAGCAGACCCGCTGCAAAGAACATTGCAGCAGCGGTGATTCTCAGCCTCAAGACTATTTTCTCAAATACCTCGACAGTGAATTTATCCGCTGTGCCGTGCCGGGCATAAGAGTCTATCTGGATTTTCAGCCATTGAAAAGGCAGGTATGAGGCGGCAAAGGAGAAAGCCGCAGCCACAAGGAGGAGCGCTGTTATCAGTAAAATACATATACTGTAACGCCTGTATCTATCGTTCAATATCGCTGCAGGACCTCCATGATTTTCTTCAACCTTCCCTCCTGATCCTGTCATTGGCCTTCCTGAGGCTGTCCTGAATCAGAAACAGAAGCCGCCGTGCCGTTTCAGGCTCCCGGTCAACAAGATTTTCAAGCTCTCCGGGGTCTTTCTTCAGATTAAACAGGAGAGACGTGTTCTCCTTCAGATTGTGTATGAGCTTGTACTCACCGTCCCAGACGGCCACTACACCTTTTGTGATCCGGTGGCCGCGGCTTGGATTGGTCTGTAAATTCATGGAGAATTCCGGCCGCGGCTCTGTCTCTTCACCCTTCATAAGAGGCACGAGGGAACGGCCTTCCATCCATGATGGCACCGGTATGCCCGCCAGTGCGAGAATCGTGGCAGGGATATCCGCCTGCCCTGCGAGGGCATTGATGACTGTTCCCGTGCGCCGGCCGGGTTCTTTGATAATCAGCGGGATGCGGGTCACCTGTTCGTAAAGATGTTCACCGCCGTGCCGGAGATACCTGCGTTGAAAGCTCTCCCCGTGGTCTGAGGAAAGGATAATAACGCTGTTTTTCAACAGGCCCCTCTTTTGCAATTCATTTATGAAACCTTCAAACTCACTGTCACAGTATCTTATAAATTCGTCATAACGCGCCCTTAAAACCCCGACCGCTGCCTGGTTGTAACGGCTGTCGCTGATCCACATCTCCCTGTCCTGGCTCTTGCGCGTCCTGAATTGCGGCGAAGAATCGAACATTCCCATGAACGGTTCAGGAGGCAGATACGGAAAGTGGGGAGGGAAGAGATGAATCCACGCAAAAAAAGGCCGAGTGGGCGGATTGTCATCCATGATCTCAAGAAACCTGTTGAACGCCTTTGAAGGAGGCACGGTGGTCACGGAGTAATCACTGGACAACACACTCAGCACCCTGCTGAGAATGAAATCTTCCTTTATTACCCAGTCATACAGCCTGATCTTCTCGCCGAAGAGCCCGTACAGAAATGCATCGGCAATCTCCAGCAGTGATACGGGCGTGCTGAAGGCCGTTGCAGGCGGGGCGACATCAAAACTGTCCGCCACACCCAGTGTCTGAACCGATGCAAGATGGTTCACGATAAAAGCCATGTTATAGTAGCCGTTTTTTTTCAGCAGCAGGGGCAGGCTTTCGGTGCTGCTCCTGAAGGGTTTTGTCCCTTTTTCGTGGTATGTCCGGTGGGTCCATACCCTCTTGCCGGTCATGAGAGTCGATGTGGTGGGCGGCGTCCAGTTGCTCGCAGCCTCGGTCCTTGTAAATAATACGGCTGTCTTTGCCCATTCGGATATAAAAGGTGTTGTAGGCCTTTCATATCCGTATACCGACATATCCCCGGCTGCAAGGGCGTCGAAGGTGACCAGTATGATATTCGGCAGGTTTTTATCCGGTGCAGGGTGGACGATTTCCTTTACCGCCGTCCTATGCGTTTCTTTTCCCCATGTGCAATAAGCCACAAGGGGCACGGAGAGTATAAAACAGACGCCGAACAGCCAGAGCAGCGGAGTGACCCTGTCCTGTACAGCGTCCATCCACTGTACTGCCCTGTTGCGGAGGAGCCATGCCAGGAATACTGCCGCGGCCGTTATGCCTGAAAGCGCTGCGAGTTTCACCTGAAGCGTTATCCGGCCGTGTTCCCAGAAGGTCCTCTTGCCGAGCCAGAGTGTTATTGACAGCAGCAGAAACAGGCATATAAACAGCATCCAGCGCTCCGTCAAATCGCTCCGGGCCCTGGAGGGGAAAAGGCGCTCCAGCACTTTAAGCGGTATCCACGCCAGCAGCGAGGCGAGCACGGATACAGCGCTCCAGAGCACGGTCGCCAGTGCAACGGCAGGCAGGAATTCAGAGAACGGCGCATAGTATCTGAACGCGTCCCAGCGGAAAAACGCATCCCCGAGCAGGTAAAGGGAAAACATCGTGAATATGAGGCGGAATATTTTCCAGTAAGAAGAATTCGCAGGATTCATTATTTCTTATTGAATGTTTTATAACCTTACAGTGGCATAAGATACCGCCGGCGGGGCAGACTCCTCTGCCCGTTTATGCAACATTAGGATAACGCAGAAAGCGCAAGTGATCTTCGGATACATTTTTAAATATAACATTTTGCAATGGTATTTGAAACATTTTGTATTTGAAGCGCCCTTAGTGTTATAATTCAGAATTACTTATAACGATTTCTTGATACACCTGTCCCGCAAAAATGTCCCGACTCAGCATATTCATTGAACAGAGGCACAAAGCTCTCGTATGGCTTTTTTTTGCGGTTTTCCTTGCTGTCGGCACAGGCATCTACAAAGATTACGGCATATCGTGGGATGAGCCCATTTCAAGACACGGCGGGGGATACGCAGCAATGTATGCCGTGCACGGGGACCGGGCACTGTTCAGCGACAACGAGAGATACCACGGCCCGGCCTTTGAAATGTTCCTGGTGGGCGTCGAGAGCATTCTGAAACTCACGGATGATCCAAGGGCCACATTTCTCATGCGCCACCTGCTTACGTTCCTGTTGTTTTATGCAGGCGTGGTTTTTTTCTACCTGTTATGCAGGGACCACTTCCGGAGTTGGAAGGCCGGCCTGCTCGGAAGCCTTTTCCTGATACTCAGCCCGAGGATATTCGCCCATTCGTTCTATAATTCAAAAGACATTCCTTTCCTGGCCCTGTTTATAATAAGCATATATACGCTCATCAGGTATCTGGACAACAGGACACTGTACAGGGCGTCTGTTCATGCGCTGGCAAACGCCTTTCTGATCGACATACGCATACTGGGAATTATTGTTCCATTCTTCACGGTTGCCTTCCTTGCAGGCGATCTGCTGATAACGCGGTCAGAGAAGAAAAAAGGCGAAAAGATAATCCCGGGTTTTCTTGTATACACTTTTCTGCTTATATCCTTCACCATCCTCTTCTGGCCGGTTTTATGGCCGGATCCGGTTTATCATTTCATAGAGGCATTCAGGCAGATGTCGGCCTATCCATGGAGGCTGACCATACTGTATCTCGGGGAGTATATAAAGGGGACGGACCTTCCGTGGCACTATATTCCCGTATGGATAGCCATATCCACTCCACTGCTTTATACCTTCTTTTTCATTGCCGGCTCTTTTGTTTCAATAAAGGAACTGGTAATGAATCCGGTACGCTTTTATACAACCAAAAGGAATGACCTTATATTTCTGTTATGGTTCTTTCTGCCCCTGGGTGTTGTGATTGCAAGCGGCTCTGTTGTATATGATGCATGGCGGCATATGTTTTTTATCTATCCCGCGTTCCTGATTCTTTCACTGACCGGCATGTTATATCTGTTCGCTTTGATCGAGGCGAAATTTCAGGGTGCTTCCCGCGGTGTCATGAAATCGGCCTTTATCGGCCTTGTAGCCTTAAGCCTGATTCATACAGCCCGTATCATGGTGGAATATCATCCTTATCAGAATGTGTATTTCAACAGACTGGCAGGCAGGGACATGAAGGAGATAAAAAAGAACTTCGAGCTGGACTACTGGGGATTATCGTACAGGCAGGCGCTGGAGTATATCCTGAAAAACGACAGTGACAGGGTTATAAGAGTTTACGTAGCCAACCAGCCGGGGAGGGAGAATGCCAGGATTCTGCCGGCCGCGGACAGGAGGAGACTGGTTTATGTGGACGACCCTGATGAGGCGGAATACTTCCTCAGCAATTACCGGTGGCATAAGGATGAATATTCCTTTGGAGAGGAATATTATTCAATCAGCATTGACGGGGCAAAAATCATGACGGTGCTTAAACTCCCTGGTTACCGGGCAAAACATCCCGAAAAAACGGACTTGAAATCCCCCTGATAAATCCGCCCGCTGCAGGTAAGAGGACAGCTTACCTTAATGTTGCATAAACGGGCAGAGGAGTCTGCCGGAAAACCTTTATAAAGCGATAAGATATTGGAAATACGTCTCTGTTGCAGGAAGTAACGGAAAGTGAAGTTCAAAAGGACGTCAATATGCCGTGCGGAATATTTCCTGAAGGAATCGCAGATAAAGCTTTTCCGGCAGACTCCTCTGCCCCGCTTGCAGTATTTTTGCCACTGTAAGGCTTACCTGCAAACGGGAAAAAACTTTCCCCCGCGGGGGAATTTTTTTCGCAATCCCGCCGCAGGTGTCTTTGCCGCCTTGGCTGAATATCCTTTAAAAACCATCTGTTAGCGCATTTTCTCCAATTCAGGCATGCCTATTGCATCAGTGGCCGGCATGAGCGTTTATGTACAGACCGCAATGGAGGCCAAAGGGGTCGGCCGGCAGAATCCCGGCCACGGCCTGAACCTTCGAGGGGGAGCCGGCCTTGACGGTTTTATGTTCGATTCCCTGATTGATAATTTCATGACAGAGGAGATCGGAAGAAGAAGGCTCCCGGAACAGGCCGCCAGAAAGACCGAGAGGCCGGATGACCGGCAATACATGCGTAAAGCAGAGGAGCCCGGCGGTGCACAGCGGGATTCAGAAATCAGCGGGCCGGAGAAAATCAGGACGGACTCGCAAAAACCGGAAAAGAACAGCGGCCCCCGAGAGCAGGGAAACGGCAATGAATACAGGCAGCAAGATAACTACGCGGATGAATGCAATAAAACCGTCACTCACAATCCAGATACAGTAAAAAAAGATTCCGCTTCCTGCGCGGATAACCCCCGGCAGGTGAAAGATGGCGCGAATGAGCTGAAAATATCCGGCTTGCTGCTCAAATGTGCCGGCCGCCTGTCGGATGACTCTGCTGATGCAAGAACCGGTAAAGTAACCGGGCAGCCTGCCGGTAATGCGGATGCAGTGGCTGAAAAAGGCCTGAAGGCTTTCAATCATGTTGAAGGTGCAATTGACAGGAGTAAAGGCGCAGCCAACAAAGAAAACACACGGTTGACTGACAATGCAAAAAATCTCCTGAAGACCACTGTCCCGGCGGATATGCCCAAGAACAGCAATTCCGGACAGACAGACACGTTAACGGCGGCGATCAAAGACCTGCAATCCCTGAGCGGTGATCAGGCAAGGATGGAGAACGGATTAAAGACAGGCCATACGTTACAGGAAAAGACAAACGAATCGCCGGGAGTAAAGGGTATTAATATTGAGGAGATGATCAGGCATCAGATTCAGATAAAGACCTCTGGTTCAGGTGATGCGGGCTCAGGTGACAGGGACATGCTCAAGCTTTCCGGAAAAGGGGTTCATACCGCGGGACAGCATCTTATGAGGCAGCAGTTTCAATTGCAGGAAGCTGTCACGGCGACGGCGGGCAATAACAGTGCAAGGATATTGTCCGGCATGAGGCTGGTGTCTGAATTTGCGGGAAATTTAAATCGTGAAGGGGGCTCCAGTAATTACTCAAAGGCTGCACGCAGTGCCCGGGGACACGGTGGTACAGGCCTTACGGACACCGGTATGATCGCATCCGGAGGCGGAAGGGGGAAGAATATCCAGCACGCCGCAAAAGCTGCGAGGCCCCCTGCCTTTAACGATGTAATCGACAGGATTGTTTATATTGCAAAGGGCAATAACAGGCTCGGCGTCACCGTAGAAAACGAAACAGTCGGGAAGCTCAATATAAACGTCACCCTCAATAAAGGCGTAATAAATGTTCACATTAATGCCGCTGATAATGCAACAAGGGAATTCGTTCAGAACAATATTCAGCACATAGTCGATTCCCTGGCAAAGAGCGGTGTCAGTGTCGGTGGATTCTCCGTGGGGTTGAGGAACCATAAAGACGGTGAAGGCAGTGAAAACAGGTATGCATATGACAATGGAAACGCCTTTGATGTTGACGGCAGGCATGAAAATGCATATCCGGAACCTGCGGGAAATGCAGCGCGTAGCGGCAGCGGCATGATAAGTGTTTTCGCATGAGATATTTGTATGCAGGGCCCGAGAGACTGTACAGCGTTTGATTTTACTTAATGTTGCATATGTGGGGCAGGAGAGCCTGCCGGAAAACCTTTATAAAGCGATTTCATTGTTGGAGGTAGCATGAATATATCCGGAGTAAACACCATTGATGTCAATGCCAGAAAGCCCCCGCTTGCCAAAAAGACCCTTGGTAAGGAAGATTTCATGAATCTCCTGCTTAACCAGTTAAGCCACCAGGACCCGTTAAATCCAATGGACAGCAGGGAGTTTACGGTGCAGCTCACCCAGTTCAGCTCTCTCGAAGAGCTTAATAACATAAACGATACCCTGAGCGATGTCCTTGCATTTCAGCATTCGATGCAGAATGCAACCGTCACAAACCTGATCGGCAAACAGGTCAGGGTCAGCGGCAGCAACGTTTATCTTGACGACCAGGCGGATATCATCTATCAATTGGCGGATGATGCATCTTCAGTAAAGATATTGATTCACGATCCCACCGGCAGGATTATCCGCACGGAAAACATCGGCCCTCATAAGGCCGGTGACGGAAGCTTTTTGTGGGACGGCAGGGACGAGCTGGGCAACCGCATGTCCGAAGGCAATTATACCTTTGAAATAGAAGCGCTTGACAGCTCGGGCAATCCTGTTGAGGTGGAAACCATGAGCTCGGGGAATGTCACGGGCATTGTCTTCAGGGACGGGGTTACGTATCTTGTGCTGGATAAAGCCAGGAATGTCCGTCTCAGTGATATCCAGGCAGTAGAGGAGTAAGGCATTGATATCTCCGTGCCACTGTAAGGTTAATAATATAGTAGGAAGGGAGGAATATAGATGAGTATTACATCCATGTTTACGGCAGTCAGCGGGATGAATGTAAACGGCCAGGGGCTTTCGGTGGTGGGTGACAATATTGCCAACATGAACACCCACGGTTTCAAGACAAGCACGGTGGTCTTCGGGGACATAGTAAGCCAGACAGTGGGCTCACTGGGAATCGGAAGGGGCGCCCTGCTTAATGAAGTCTCACAGGAATTTACACAGGGTGCGTTCGAGAACACCCCGAATGTCCTGGACCTTGCGGTGGACGGTGACGGTCTGTTTGTGGTGAAAAAGGGGAACAGCACATTTTACACACGGGCCGGCCAGTTCGGTATCGACAAGCAGGGTTATGCCACCAACCCGGACGGCTACAGGCTGCAGGGTTACCAGTTTTCCGTCACAGGCGCCTCTTCCACGGTGGTCAGCGACATCAACGTTGCATCAATAAACAGCCAGCCGAGGAACTCCTCCACGGCGACAATATATGCAAATCTTGACTCAAGGTCATCGATACCTTCCGCATTCAGCATAAGCAGCCCTGAGACCACATCGAATTTTACAAGCACCATTACCGTGTACGATTCACTGGGGAATGCCCATGTCATCAATATTTATTACAGAAAAAACCGCGCTATTACCACGGCCAACGGCTGGCCCTCCGGTTATCCCGCGCTCGGCGGGAACGAATGGCAGTGGTATGCGGTTGTCGGAGCATCCGATACAACAAGCGGCAACACCGAAATACAGGCCTACGGCACACTGGAGTTCAATACCAACGGTGCCCTTTATAAACAGAGCGCAACCACATATCCCCTTACTTCAGGCGGCTTTGATTTTACGGGGGGTGCCACGCAGGGGCAGGTGATAGCCTTTGATTTCGGCGATGACATTGCCAATGACAGTGGAACCGGCCTGGAAGGGACAACACAGTTCGGCACCACATCCACAACGTCATACCTGCAGCAGGACGGCTATGCAGCGGGCACACTGAAAAACCTGACCATAAACAGCGAGGGGTTGATGTCGGGTATCTTCACCAACGGCCAGACCAAGAACATCGCCCAGATCGTGCTGGCGAAATTCATATCACAGGAAGGGCTGAAAAAACAGGGGAACAGCCTTTATGCGGAGTCTTATGAATCAGGTCAGCCCATTGTCACTTCCCCGGGGAATTCGGGTACCGGCCAGATACTGTCAAACACCCTTGAACTGAGCAATGTGGACCTTGCAGCGGAATTTGTCAAGATGATAATACTGCAGCGCGGTTTCCAGGCAAACTCCAGGATGGTCTCCACCTCCGACGACCTGCTGAACGAGCTCGTCAATCTGAAGCGGTAAGATAAACCTGTCGTGACATCAGCCCCTTCCCCATGCTTCCTCCCTACAGGGGGAAGGGGCTGTGCCGTATTGTAATCCTATTTGAATGACGCCTGATAGACCTGTCCGGGTCTCAAGAGGGTGAAATTGTCAACGCCCTCTTCCTCCCTGACCTTCTTCAATACTTCACATGACATACAGGATACCGACTTCTGGGCAAAATCACCCTGTACTTTGCCCCCGCAAAAGGTGCCGGCTATGGCCCAGCATATCCTGCCGGCGTTTTTGCCGCTGTTTATACCGTTGCACGATGTCTCCGAGGCAGCCGGACAGATGCCGAGGTCCTGATTCTTGGCCCCTCCGGGCTCCCTGCCGCATTTTTTTATTTCCCAGCAGTTCAGTTTTGACATTTGCACCTCCTGTCTTCTCCTGATACATTCATGTCATTCTATCCTGCTGTATTTCTTATCGGCAGACAGTGGAGAAACCTTTAACGTTCACCTTACAGTACAGTGGCATAAAAATATCACCGGCGGGCAAGGGAGCCTGCCGGAAAAGCTTTATCTGTCCGCAACCCTCCTGCACGTTTATGCAACATTAAGGTAAGGTCATTACACAGAGTTGATGATCTCTCCGGCTATTTCATCGAGGGGGGCTATTTTGTCGGCAATCCCCGCCTCTACCACGGCTTTCGGCATGCCGTAGACAACGCACGTCTCTTTGCTCTCCGCAATGGTTTTCCCACCTTTGTTCTTGATCTCTTTCATGCCCCTTGAGCCGTCGCTTCCCAGTCCCGTGAGAATTACGCCGAGCACCTGGCCGGAATAGTACTCCACAGCCGACAGCATGAGCATATCAACAGAAGGTTTATATATATATGTTCCATTGTCTTCTGATATGGTTATCAGTGTCTCTGTTATTTTCCTGCGGGTAACGCCCATATGTCCGATACCGGGAGCTATAAACGCCACGCCTTTTCTGACAGGTTCCCCGTGTTCCGCTTCCTTTACTTCAATGGCGCTCAACTGGTTGAGCCTTTCCGCGAACGGGCCGGTGAATGCCGCGGGCATGTGCTGGGCTATAAGTATGGGGACGGGGAAGTCTTTCGGAATCCTGCTCAGTATATGCTGTAATGCCCTAGGGCCGCCGGTGGATGTGCCGATGGCAACGATGCCTATCTTCCTGTGAACTGTCTTAAGTCCCCGCCTCGGCATATCAAGCGGTTTTGAAGCTATATCCGGCCTCTTTTTTGATACCCGACCGTTTCTGGCGACGGCCTTGATTTTTTCTATGAGGATGTCCTTGATTTTCACTATGTTGATGGAGAGATCGGACAGGTTCTTGGATACGAAATCAACGGCTCCCAGGTCAAGTGCATCAAGTGTCACCTTTGCATCTTCGGTGGTTAATGAACTGACCATGAGCACGGGGACGGGATTCCTCGCCATTATGTGCTTCAGCGCCTCGATGCCGTCCATTACCGGCATTTCCACGTCCATCGTTACGATATCCGGCTTCAGATCAGCGACTTTCTCCACGGCCTCAAGCCCGTTTCTCGCAGTACCCACAACTCTGATTTCAGGGTCTGTTGAAATCATGCCGGAGAGGGTATTCCTCATGAACGCCGAGTCATCTACAATCAGTACCTTTATCATCTTTATTTTCTCTTTATCTTTACCTTTACCCTACAGTGGCACAAAAACATTGCCGGCAGCACAGGAGAGGCTCCCGTAAAAGCTTTATCTGCGATACCTTCAGTGCTAACAGCTCAGCCCCCTCCCCCTGACCCCCTCCCAAAGGGAGGGGGGACTTGTTTCTTCCTGCACCCTGACAACCGCAGCCTGAACCTTTAACTTTGAACTCCGAACTTTGAACTCTGAACTTTGTTCCCCCAACTCTCCTGCCGCGTTTATGCAATATTAAGATTATTCTCTCACACCTCTACACCGTCACCCAGGAGCTTGTTGATGTCAATAAGTATTATGAGCCTGTTGTCAAGTTTTGCAATGCCTTTTATGAATCTGCTGTTCAAACCGGATGATATCTGAGGCGGCGGCTCCACTATGTCCGCCGGGATTCTCAGCACCTCTGACACGGAATCCACTATCAGGCCGTTTGTGACCCCCTGGATGTCCATTATTATTATCCTTGATGTATCATCCGTCTCTTTTTCTTCTATGCCGAATTTTTTCCTGAGGTTTATTACAGGCATTACCTTTCCCCTCAGATTGATTACCCCTTCAACATAATCCGGTGAGTTCGGCACCTGTGTTATCTCGGTTATCCTGTTTATCTCCTGGACATTCAGGATGTCCACCGCGTATTCCTCGTCTTTAAGGGTAAATGAGACCAGTTGCAGTATCTCTTCCCCTGCCGTTGCAGTTGACATTTTTTACCTCCTGTTCATTTAATTACTTCAGGCTCTCCACCCGGCCCCTTTCAGAAACCGAACTCGTTCAGGAGTCCTTCCACATCGGACTGTGTGATCTTCTCAACGGTTTTCTCCTTATGTACATCCGTTTTATCCCGGTTTGAAGCCTGACCTCCGGTGTCTGTTTCCGAAGCGGTTTTGACCTGGACCCCGAATTTGCCTATTAATGTGAGCAACTCGGATTCCACATCGTGCACGAGTTGAATAACCTTTTTGATGGTCTGGCCTATGATATCCTGAAACTGCTGGGCCGTAAGAATATCCGTCATGTCATTATCCAGCGAAGCCTTGAATGTCTTCAGATAATTCACTGATTCATCGTGTCCTTTTATATTTTCAATATGCCTTGAAAAGGTATCGGACTCCTCAAAATATCTCTCGACGATTCCCATTGTCTTGTTGGCGGCATCTTCTGTTTTCTTGATTACGAACTGGAGCTTGTCAACGGCATCCGGGACATCCGTCTTGGTGAGTCTTTCAAGGCCGTGATTTATGGCGCCTTTGAATTCATCCAGCGAATTGTGAAGCTTTCTCGTTATCCTGCCCACTTCCTTGAACAGGTCGCTGTCCGTTGCCTTGATCAACTGGTTGATTATTCCTTCCAACTTGTCGTATTCGTGAGATGACAGGGCATCCATGAAGTCCAGCATCAACTTGAATATATTGTGCCTCGGATCGTTCTCGTCAATATTGGCATCGAAATACTCCCTGGCGTCATGCAACTCGGTGACCGTGATCTTCCCTCCGGAGGTTTCAACCTCTTTGACAACCTGCACTTTGTCGCCGTCGTCCGTCTCCGATACTTCAACTATGGCATCATTCAGGAGGCTCATATCGTCCAGGGGAAGCAGTTTCCCGGTATCGAGCAGGACTATCAGCTTTCCGTTTATCTTTGCCACCCCCTGAACATGTTCTGCACCGTTGCCGGCGAACCTCTCGGGCGGCTCTATGCTGGATCCATCGGCCTTGATGACACCTGTTATTGAATCCACGATGATACCGAAGGCCACCTTTCCGGCGGAAATAACGATCACCGTATCGGATGTATTTTCGTCTCCCGGTGCATTTAAAAGGCTTTTCAGATTTATTATCGGAATAATGGACCCCCTGATGTTTGTAACACCTTTTATATACGGCGGCAATTGCGGCAGTTCTGTAACAGCGGGCATTTTCAATATCTCGCGAACCGTTAAAATCGGGATCATATATTCACCCGCGTTGAGTTTAAATCCTATATACTGTTCCACTGAAACCTCCTCGGATCGATTACCTTCCATGAAAGATTCTCTTCCTGCTCTGTCATGTTGCTTCAACAAGGCTCCTCGACATCGCCGTAACATCCAGTATGAAGACAATCTTGCCGTCGCCGGTTATGGATGCGCCGAGAACATACGAAGATGCTGTATCTATTCCCTCAAGGGTCTTTATTACAACCTCCTCCTGCCCCAGCAGTTTGTCCACGGCAAGACAGAATTTCTTTTCACCCAGGGAAATAACCACCACGTACTTGTGATCTCTGTCGTGGCCACCGTTGGAGCCTGTGCCCAGGATGCCGTTAAGCTCGAACAGCGGGCAGACCTTGTTGCGGATGACTATCACATCCTGACCCGTTATGTTGTCTACCTCATCCTTTGATATCTTCAGTGTTTCTTCTATGGGTGAGAGGGGTATGGCATATTTTATGCCGGCCACCTCGACCATTAATGCCTGTATTATCGCCAGTGTCAGGGGTATGCATATCCTGAAGGTCGAGCCCTTGTCTTTCTGGGTCGACACCTCGACATAGCCGTTCAACAGTGAGATATTGTTATTTACAACATCCATCCCGACACCGCGGCCGCTGAGCTCGGTTGCGGTTTCCTTGGTGGAAAAACCGGGCATGAAAATTATATTTACCGCGGCCTCGTCGGACATTTTGGAGGCTTCCTCCTCTGTTAACATGCCTTTTTCAACAGCCTTTTCCTTCAGTTTTTCAATGTCTATCCCCTTTCCGTCATCCGTAATCTCAATGACGATCTGATTGCCTTTCTGATAGGTGTTTACAACGATCTTACCTTTCTCAGGTTTTCCTTTTGCGATTCTTTCCTCAGGGGACTCAATACCGTGGTCAATGGAATTTCTCAGTATGTGGGTCATCGGGTCGCCGATATGCTCTATCACGGATTTATCCACCTCTGTGCCCTCGCCGTAAATCTCTATTTCGACCTTTTTATTTACAGAGGCTGAAATGTCTCTTACAAGCCTCGGAAACTTGCTGAACACCTTCTGGATCGGCTGCATCCTTATCTTCATGACGGCAAGCTGCATGTCCGATGTCACGCGGTCCAGAAACGAGACCGCCTCCATCAATGTCTCAGTCTGTGTGTCGCTGCTGTAGTTCAGATCAAAGTAATGGGATATATTCAGAAGCCTGTTCCTTATGAGAACCATCTCGCCTGCAAGGTCCATGACCTTGTCTATCCTCTCGACATCCACGCGGAGATTCTGTGCGGCCTCCTTTGCCTTGTGGGAGGTATCCTTGTGTACCTGCGCGGGTTCGCCGGGTTTTTCCGCATTATCCTCTTCACCGTGTCTTTGAGTTTCATCACCGTGCGAAGGAGCCGGCTCTCCGTTACTTACTGCATTATCATCCTGCGGCCGGGAGGTTTCATCTTTTTCTTTTTCCCGGGTTTCTACGGTAACTCCACCATCCGGTGAACCTGATAAACTCTCCTTGAGGACATTTTCCAGTTCCTGCGTCAGCGGCGCTACATCCTCTTCTATGCCGTCTTTTTCCCTTAAATGCTCAAGGAGCAGTCTCAGCATGTCAATAGCCTTGAGGATCACATCCATCAACCGCTTTGACAGCGTGATTTCGCCGTCCCTCAGCTTTTTCATTATATTTTCCGATGAGTGCGCAACATCCACTATCGACTGAAAACCAAGGAACCCCGCCGCTCCCTTGATGGTATGCATGGACCTGAATATATCGTTGAGCATATCCGCATCATGGCCCTTTTGCTCGAGCTCGACAAACAGGGGTTCTATCCTGTCAAGGGACTCCTCGGCTTCCGTAATAAACTCGGATATTATCTCTTCCATTTCATCAGGCATTTTCTTCTCCGTTACTTACCGATTTTTTCAAATATCTTGTCTATCTTCTCCTTGAGGACTTCGCCTGTAAACGGCTTGACTATGTAGTTGTTGACGCCGGCCTGTATGGCTGTCACGACCTTGTCTTTTTCAGCTTCGGCGGTGACCATGAGAACGGGTATATCTTTCAACTCCTCGTCGCTCCTCATCTTTTTTAAAAGGGCAAGCCCGTCCATATTGGGCATGTTCCAGTCACTGACAACAAAACCGAATCCTCCGTTTTTTAATTTGGAATATGCCTGCGCGCCGTCTTCCGCCTCTTCGATATTTATGTATCCCAGTTGCCTGAGAAGGTTCTTGACGATCCTTCTCATTGTTGAGAAGTCGTCAACGACGAGTATTTTTATATTCAAATCAGACATTCAAACACCTCCTTTTGCAAACATGTCCTTTAAAATATTCTTTATGTTCTGTGCTATTACGTCTCCTGTTATCGGTTTCACAACATATCCGTTCACACCACAGTTAAATGCCTTCTCCCTCTCTGCATCGTCATTTTCGGTCGTAACCATTAGTACCGGAATATCCGCGAGATTCGGGTCGGCCCTCAGTGTTCTTATGAATTCCATCCCGTCCATATACGGCATATTCAGGTCCGTCAGTATGAGATTTATCTTGTGTGTGCCGAGTTTTTCCAGGGCATCGAGACCATTTTCCGCAAATACCACCTGGTATCCCCTTGTCTTCAGGTAATGACCCAGGAGTTTTCTTGTTGTCTGGCAATCGTCCACCACCAGAATATTCATTGAATCACCCCCCCAGCAAAGACTCTGAACCCCGGTCCCGAAAACATAGTCCCTGCCTGATAGAGCACCCCGGGTTCAGATATTTCAAAATCCTCTTTTAGTCCTGCATCCTGGTTTTTACATCTTACAGTCATCATTTTCACACCTTCTGATATGCGATTACCTTGTTTATAACATTCGGTCTGAATGCCATTGTAACATTATGGAGGCTTTCAGAAGACCCTATGAACAAATAACCGCCGGGATTCAAGCTGTTGTAGATATTTGACACGGCTTTCTGTTTTGCCTTGTTGTCAAAATATATCAGGACGTTCCGGCAGAAGATAACGTCCATTCCGCGGAATGCCCTCAGTTTTTTGTCATCAACAAGATTTACGTTCATAAACTTGACCGTGTTTTTGACCGAAGGCTTCAGGGCATAAGACTGGTCACTGTTTAAAAAATACTTTTTCAGGTACGCCTCAGGGATATTTCTGACTGAATATGAATTGTATACAGCCCTTTTCGCCGAGTTAAGCACCCCTTCGCTTATATCCGAGGCACATATTTCAATCTGCCGCGGATTAAGCATCTTCTCCATCAGGATTATTGAAATCGTGTATGGTTCTTCTCCGGTTGAGCAGGCCGCGGACCATATCCTGATATTTTTCGGGTTTTTTTTCTGTGCCATCAGCTTCGGCAATATATTGTCAGAAAGCACATAGAACTGTTCCGCCTCCCTGAAAAAATATGTCTCATTTGTGGTTATGGCGTCAAAAAGCCTGTTGAGTTCATTGGTGTCGGCCCTGAACCTGAGGAGCTCAAGATATTCCTCAAAACTGTTCAGTCCTTTTTCCTTTAATATCCTCGACAACCTGTTTTCAATCAGATACTTCTTGTTGTCGGCTATATAGATGCCGCTCTTTTCATAGATATAGTCTCTTATCTCTTTGAATGTTGAATCCACAAGAGGAATGTTCAGCATGAAGCCCCCGTCTTGATATCCGATACATATTCTGCGGCGATCTCCCTGACATGATCACTGTATTCATGTATGCGCGACAGAAATAAAGAGGGGTTGATATTAAGCAGTGCCTTTACAAACTCACAGATAACATCATGATATTTCTCTCTATGGAGAAATTTCATGAGAGGCTCGAACGCGGCCTTTTCCCTTATCTTGCCGAGTGAGATAACGGCCGTCTTCCTGACGTGGCTGTCATGTTCATTAATCATATCGATAAGGCTCTCTTTTACTTCCTCTCCTTCCGCTTTACCGAGGGAATTCACGGCAGAGCGTTTGACATCCCTGCATTCATCTTTCAGAAGTTCTATAAGGGCGGGGACAGCCTCCCTGCATTTCAAATCTCCTATTATGTCCACGGCGATGGACCTTCCACGGAACTTCATGGAGCGGTCCTTGAGAATATTCAACAGATACTCATTACAGTCGAGACTCTTTACGGCTTCCTTGATTATTGAGACCTTTTCCTCATTGTCCGGTACAGAGGTGTCGTAAGAGCCCGCTATATCGATCATATGTGGAATCGCGCTTATCTCCTTAAGCGCAACCAGGCCTTTTATCGCTATTAACTGGTCTTCCCAGTCACCATCCCTCATGATTTCAACAAGACTGTCGGATATGCCGGGTATCGAGGGAATATCCCCTATGCGCACGAGGCTTTTTATGGCGGCGTTTTTTTCATATCCACCGGTCTTTGATATATGCTCAACAAGGGGTTTGACCGACTTGGGAGAGCCGATTTTCCCCAGTGCTTCAAGCGCTGCAAATCTTATGGCCTCCGAGGGGCTGCTCAGCAGGGCCTCAATCGACTGCAGGCATCTGTCGCCCCCCAGATCGGTAAGGGCCTCTATGGCGGAAAAACATACCCATTCCTCGTCTTTCAGCGCCTCCATGAGCTGCTGCTCCGCCGCACGGTACCTCAATGCGCCCAAGGCCTTCGCAGCAGCGGCCCTGACATTGGGGTTGGGATCGTTCTTGAGAAGGTCCACCAGTTTTTCCGGATAATCACAATGTTTGATATCCTGGATGAGGTCCAGGGCGAACTTCCTGACATCATCATCGCGGTCCCTCAATAAAGGGGCAAGGAGGGGGACCGCTTCCCGGCCGATTTCCTTTATAATCATGATGGCTGTATTCCGCAGGAAGGCGTTTTCCCTTAAAAGCGGCAGCAGCATGTATGCCGTGGACTCTCCCTTTATCTCCATGAGAGAGCGCATCGCAGCGTCCTGAACGCCGAAGTTTTCATCCCTTAAGGCCTTTATCAGGGGATAAACGGCCCTTTCATCTCCTTCTGACAACGCCTCGGCTGCATAGCGCCTTTTGGCGGAGTCGTGGTGGCGGAGATCTTTTACCAGTTTTTTAAGCCTTGCAGTATGCATTTGAGACCTCGGGTCAATTTTAATTGTTTGATTTACAATCGGATTTTTGCGGCTATTACTTTAACGGTAAAAGGAGAGTGTGTGTGGATGTTTTTCTGCCTGTAATTCAGGGCAAACCTGCAATGCGGGAGGTTAAAGGTTCAGTTGATAATCGACTGGTGGCTGATGACATCCTCTTCCGTCTTTACCGTATTCCTGCCCGACTCCTTGGCAAGGTAAAGCGCCTCATCCGCCCTCTCGAATATCGTCGTGCCGTCATCATCCCTGCGGAAAGAACTGATGCCTATGCTGATGGTTACGGGAATCTTCCTGTTTTTATATGAAAACAATGAATTATTGATAAAGTTCCTGACATTTTCACCGACTTTTACGGCATCCTCCAGAGAGGTATGTGACAGGATGACGGCGAACTCTTCCCCGCCGTACCGGGCTATAAAATCACTTGTCCTTAATCTCTCCTTCAGCAGGGCGGCGAGTTTCCTGAGCGTCAGGTCTCCGACCTTGTGGCCGTAGGTGTCGTTTATCTTCTTGAAGTGGTCTATATCGCAGATCATCAGGGAATATGGGACATTATGCCGCTGCACCGCGGCCAGTGCCTTGACTATCTCCTCGTCATACGCCTTGCGGTTCTTGAGCCCCGTGAGCTTGTCGTGGAAGGACTCATTCTCTATCTCCTCCGCCCTTTTTTTCAGCTCATCGGCTTCCCTCTTGATATCCGAAATCCTCCGGCCCATTTCCTGCAGGGTCTTTTCCGTCTCTCTGAGCCGCAGCATGTCCTGCTCCCTCTTTTTTTCAATGCTCCTGTTGATGTTTTCTATCTTGCCCAGGACGGCCTTCCTGATATCGTCGATGTCGGCGCCGGAGCTGAAATCCTGCTCTATCATGCTCATATGCGCGGATATATCCTTCTCGAACGCCCTGTCGGCATTAAATTTTTCCTGGTGGGCGGATAGTTCGCCTGTCAGGCGCTGCTCGGTCTCCGAGAGATACTGTATGGTCTGGTGTATGAAGAGCTCAAGCTCTTTATTTTTGTTTGAGATGGAATCGATATATTTCCTGACGATCCTGATGGATGCATTCAGCCAGAGTGTTGAATCCTCAAGAATACTGTTGTCGTCGAACTGGTCTTTCAGGTCCTTGAATTTCTCGTTCATAAATGAAGGGAGAAGCTCGGAGAGCTTGTCCAGCACACCGTCGGCTATTGTCCTGAGTGGGGAAAAATCCTTTCTGTCCCTGCATTCTTCGCGGGCCGGATGGGCCAGCATCTGTTTGACCGTATCCTTTGTGAACATCTTTTCGGCGATAAGCTTGGCATTGAGCTGCTTCTTGTTCTCACGGGAAAGCTGTTTCAGGATATCAAGCACCTCATCCGCGATTACGTAGATCTTCTTCTCAAGCCTGGACATCTCCGTATCCGCGGGGCTGTTGTCACGATGCATGTCTGCCTTCCTTTTGCCTGGAAACGGTTTCATTAAATCCGATAATTAAAAGACCTCTGCCACCCCTGTCATTATCCCGGTTACTGTTTATTATCGGGAACCAGCGGCGATTTCTTTAATTCTATGGAGAATTTATGCGGTGTTCATGTAAAATTGTTTCATAATCCAGGCCCCTCCACGAGCCGGAGGGGATGATGAAAGGAGATGCACATATGAGCGGAGATGCCTTGAAACATACATCAGACTTTATACGTCATATCATCAGGGAGGATATAAAGGCCGGCAAGAACAACGGGCGGGTTCACACGCGTTTTCCGCCTGAGCCGAACGGTTACCTGCATATAGGGCATGCAAAGTCCATCTGCCTGAATTTCGGCGTGGCCCGTGAATTCAACGGTCTGTGCAACCTGAGGTTTGATGACACCAACCCGAGCAGGGAAGAGGCCGAATATGTGGAGTCGATCAAATCGGATGTCAGGTGGCTCGGGTTTGACTGGGGGGACAGGCTCTTCTTCGCATCGGATTACTTTGAACAACTGTATCAGTATGCCGTTGAACTGATCAGGGCCGGCATGGCCTATGTCTGCGACCTGAGCGCCGAAGAGATAAGGCAGTACAGGGGGACACTGACCTCACCCGGCAGGGAAAGCCCGTACCGCAACCGGACGGTGGAAGAAAACCTCGATCTCTTTGAGCGCATGAGGGCGGGTGAATTTGAAGACGGCTCCCGCACCCTCCGCGCAAAGATCGACATGTCCTCAGGCAATATCAACATGCGGGACCCCGTTATTTACCGGATACAGCACACGACCCATCACAGGACAGGCGACAAGTGGTGCATTTATCCCATGTACGACTTCGCCCACTGCATCTCGGATTCCATTGAGGGGATTACTCACTCACTCTGCACCCTCGAATTTGAAGACCACCGCCCCCTGTATGACTGGTTTCTCGACAGGCTCGGTATATTTCATCCGCAGCAGATCGAGTTTGCGCGTTTAAACCTCAGCCATACGGTCATGAGCAAGAGAAAGCTCCTGAAGCTCGTGGAAGAAGGCCATGTCAGGGGATGGGATGACCCACGGATGCCCACGATATCCGGCCTGAGGAGGCGGGGCTACACCCCGGCCTCGATAAGGAATTTCTGCGAGCGCATAGGCGTGGCCAGGAGGGACAGTGTGGTTGACATCGCCCTGCTTGAGCACTGCATCCGGGAGGATTTAAACAGGACGGCCCCGAGGGTGATGGCCGTGCTGCGTCCGCTGAAGCTCGTTATAGTCAACTATCCTGAGACTCAGGTGGAAGAGCTTGATGCCGTAAACAACCCGGAAGACCCGGATGCCGGGACAAGGAAGGTGCCTTTTTCACGCGTTTTATACATAGAGCGGGACGACTTCATGGAGGAGCCCCCGAAGAAGTTCTACCGCCTCTCGCCCGGCCGGGAGGTAAGGCTGCGGTATGCCTATTTCATTACATGCACTGATGTGGTGAAGGACGAGCGTACAGGCGAGATAACCGAAGTCCACTGCACCTATGACCCCCGGACACGCGGCGGGGATTCCCCTGACGGCCGTAAGGTGAAGGCAACGCTGCACTGGGTGTCGGCCTCGCATGCAGTCACTGCCGAGGTGCGCCTGTATAACCATTTGTTTACAACCGCTGACCCGGCCGAAATCGGCGATGACCTCGGTGCGCATCTGAATCCGGATTCGCTGGAGGTATTGCAGTCCTGCCGGGTTGAGCCGTCGCTGGCGGATGCCCGGCCCGGCAGCCGCTACCAGTTTGAAAGGGTCGGATATTTCTGTGTTGACCCGGACTCCGCGCCGGGCAGGCCGGTGTTCAACAGGACGGTGACCCTGCGGGATACGTGGGCGAAGATTCAGGGTAAAGCTGCTGCCCGGTGAACCGGGCTCTTTAAACGCAGATAATATGCGTAATCCCCACGAAGTTGACAGGAGCCGTTTTATTCTTCCTCTATGACAAAATCCCCCATACGTACGGCTTCTGGTTCCGCACTGAAGTAAAGTGTTCCGTCAGGCCTGTAAATCTCGATGCCCATGCTGTCCGGACCGCCGTCGGTTACTGTTGCGGTAAAGGTATATCCCGCCGTTCCTTTCACTGTGCCGGTGCCTGTAATTGCGGCGTCTCCGTAACAGCCCACGGACAGCCCGGTGATTGACGTGCTTTCAAGAGTCAGTCCGCCTCTGCGGCCGTGACCGTGGCGGCTATAATAATACTTGAGCCGGCCCGCTTCCGGAGAGGAAGCACTGACATCGAGGGCCATCATGGCCATGGACCTTGCCGCAGGATGATTCATGCCTTTGCCGCTGACTTTATAGGGGAGCTGTACGCCTGTTCCAGCCAGTTCCACCTCAACAGACGGCGTGTCGGGATCATTGCTGTCTATCCCAAGGACAGCTCTCAACTCCCCTGCCTCTGTGGGGCTGAATACCACATCGATTGTGCAGGTTCCCGAGGGCGATATCGCCGCGCCTGAACAAGTGTCATTCCGTATGCCGAATTGATCCTGGTTGGTGCCTGTTAAATATACCGATCCAATCACAAGGTTCGCATCTCCGGTATTGGTTACGGTGACCGGCCGGCCTGATAAGCTGCATTTTGTTATATCACCAAACGGTATCAGGAGGTCATCGGCGGGATCGACCGAGTCGGTTACCGAGATGTCCGGCAAAGGCTTGTTGGTCGCATACTTGAGGTCATAGTCTTTATTATCATAATAAACAATATGAACATAATCCGATGAATCCACGGCCATGGAGATCGCGCCTCCATAAATGGCCACTGTCTCAGACACCCACGAGCCTGAGGCATTCGTTGCGTATTTCAGTTTGTAATCCGGATAGGTATCGCTATAACTGATATGTACGTTATCTGATGAATCTATGGCTATGAAAGAGGGCTCACTGCCATTGTCATCCACTGTCTCAGACACCCATGAACCTGAGGCATTCGTTGCGTATTTCAGGCCATAATCATTGTTATAACTGATATGCAGGTTATCTGATGAGTCTATGGCTATGGAAGGATACATGGAATAATACATAGTTGGCTGTGTCTCGTCCACCGTTTCAATAATCCATGACCCCGGGGCATTCGTCGCATATCTCATCTGGACGTGGTCAATCATCCAATCAATGGTATTATAATAAGCAAAAGAGTAACTGATATGCACGTTATCTGATGAGTCTATGGCCATGGAGGGAGTATCTATGATGGAGGGAGCATCTATGTCATAGTCACCGTCCACCCTTTCAAACACCCACGAACCGGAAGCATTTGTCGTATATTGCAGGTAGGTGGGCATTAAACTTCCATCAAAAAAAGAATCATAGTAACTGATATGTACTTTATCTGACGAATCTATGGCTATGGATGTATTTGATTTAGCCATGCTGTCCAGCATTTCAGACACCCATGAGCCCGAGGCATTCGTTGCATATTTCAGGCAACTGATACTGACAGAGCAAGAATAAGTGCTATAACTAATATGCACCTTGCCTGATGAGTCTACTGCGATGGAAGGCCCCCATTTTCCTTCGCTGTCTATTGTCTCGGTCACCCATGAGCCCGAGGCATTTGTCCTGTACATCAGACCTTGAGGGCCAACGTAAGTTATATGGACATTATCTGCTGAATCTACTGCTACTGAAGCAGTTGCAGAGGCCAGTCTACTGCTGTCCACTGTCTCGACTACCCATGAACCTGAGGCATTCAATGCATACTTCAACTCCCAATCTAAATAACTAAGATAACTGATATGCACATTATCTGATGAATCTATGGCTATGGAGGAATAATAAAAGGTTCCCTCACTGTCCACCATCACAGAGACCCAGGAGCCTGAGGCATTCGTTGCGTATTTCAGGTTGTAATCTGGATAACTATCTGTATAACTGATATGCACGTTATCTGATGAGTCTATGGCTATGGAGGAATTCAGCCCTCCGGCGCTGTCCACTATCACAGTCACCCAGGAGCCCGAGGCATTTGTCGCATACTTCAAACCATTATCAAAAGAGGTATAACTGATATGCACATTATCTGATGAGTCTATGGCTGTGGAAGGATACCCGACTCCCTCACTGTCTACCACCACAGAGACCCACGAGCCCGAGGCATTCGTCGCATACTTCAACCCGGGAGAGCTGTAGCTGATATGAACATTATCTGATGAGTCTATGGCTATGGAAGGATACCCGCCTCCCTCACTGTCTACCACCACAGAGACCCATGAGCCTGAGGCATTCGTCGCATACTTCAGCGTACGATTATAAAAATAATCATAGTTGTAGTCATAGTCATAACTGATATGAACATTATCTGATGAGTCTATGGTTATGGATGCACTTTTGACGTTGCCGTCACTGTCCACTGTCTCAATATGCCAGGAAACGCCGTCATAGTAAGCATAATACACAGCGTTTGAACCTGTATAGACAATATGAGGATTCCCGGAAGAATGCCAGCGCCCTGTTGCTTAACCAGTCAAAATTACGCGGACAATCCAGACACTCTATCTGCCAGTCGGCTGCTGCTGAATACGGAAATAACAGGGCAATCATAAGCACACCCAGAATTACACATAGTCCTCTTGATTTCATAATAATCTCCTCCTTCATTCAATTGCCTGCCGTCCCGCAAGGCAAAAGCACAAGTAATCACTTCTTGAGAAACGATCCCGGCGCGCTCTACGACACCGGCAAGGACAAAAGCCGGAAGCACAGAAAAACGGCAACTGTTCACGTTTGTTTGCAAACATTGATTATTCGCCCCCTATGGAAAAGTCGGGAATATGCCTTTAACCGAGTTAAAATATTATAACACAGTTCAATTTCTATCCGGGTACGTAATCCATAAAAACTGCCCGGCGGATTCCAATCTGCGTGATATGACAGAAGCAAGTAAAGCGAGTCGCAATCTGCAAACAGATAAGCTTAATGTTGCATAAACAGGCAGAGAAGTCTGCCCCCCTGACGGTATTTTATGCCGCTGTAATGATAAGTTGCCAAATCTGTTTGAGACTGGTATGCTTACTACGTGTCGGCGTGCGGTCTTTTTCGTAGCCGTCCTCTCTTGTTGGTTTTGCCTGGCTGTCTTAGTCTGCCACACGCCACACATACAAGTTCTATGGGAATGACGGTGTCGTTAAATTAATAGCGTCATTGAGAGGAAACGGAGAAAAATAAAAAATGAATGCCGGGCATTAAGGCCGGCCTAAAACTCCTGTAAGCAGACAATGCCCTCTTCTTTGGAAAGAAAAGCTGATATCAGAACAATCCACAGGCTTTACCAGGAAGGATTATTGAACGAAAAGGCGTTTGATGCAGCCTGCAGGATATTGCGCCCTTCCACTGCATGGTTCGCATGGGCAAACCATATGCTCCTTTTTTTCGGCAGCACATTAGTACTGGCCGGTATAGTCTTTTTCTTCGCCTACAACTGGTCCTCAATGGGGAAATTTCTCAAGTTCGGGCTCATTGAGTTCGGGATTGCAGCATGCGTGGCTGTTTCATACATCCGCGGAACAGACAGGCTGAGCGGCAAGGTGCTTATACTGAGCTCATCTGTCCTCGCAGGGGTTCTCCTGGCAGTATACGGACAGATTTACCAAACAGGAGCTGATGCCTTTGAGCTTTTCAGGGGATGGGCGATTCTCATTCTTCCCTGGGTTGTACTCTCGGAATTTGCCGCGCTGTGGGTTCTGTGGTTGATTATCACTAATGCAGGAATTATTCTTTACTGGCAGCAGGTAGGCTATCCAAACCATTCCCTCTCTTATGAAACGCTTTTCATGACAATTGCTCTACTTAACGGCCTGTTTCTCATACTGAGAGAAAAAGCCCTGATAAAGGGGCTTGACTGGTTAAGGGGCCGATGGCTCCGCATCACCCTGCTGCTTGCAGTTCTTGTTCCATTGTCAGTACCAACTATTCTTCTGATTCTGGAAAGGAACAGGACAATCATCATGATTCTTACAGCGTTCATATGGACCGCTGCTTCCATAAGCGGATACATCTGTTACCGCTTCAGGCTCCGCGATATGACTTCGCTTTCTATTATCGTTATGAACGTCTGCATTATTCTGCTGGCATTAACAGGCAAACTCCTGTTTGAGATTATCGGAAGTGACGCAGCGGCTTCTCTCTTATTTGCACTTATTATACTCGGTGTGGCAAGCGGAGCGGCGGTCAGGCTCAGGAAAATAAAGGCGGCAATGACAGATGAAATGGAGGGCGACAACGTTTGAAGGGCAAATCCTGTACTCTTAAGGAACTTTTCGAGCGCCGGGAAATCAGGGAGATGTTGAGTCCAGGGGAAATGGATGAGATATTCAGAGTCCTCGATGATAAAATTAAAGCTCGGGATCCCCTCTACATCCGCATACTTTACGGTATCGGAGCCTGGTTTTCTGCAATTTTCATTATCATGTTCCTCGGCGTATCAGAATTAATAAAACACGGTATCGGCGCTGCCATATTCGGGGCCGTTTTCCTTGGCATTGCAATAATCATTTCAAGAAGGCGCAAATCCACCTTTCTCAGCCAACTTTCTCTTGCACTGGCTTTTTCAGGCAATATCCTGGTCCTTTCAGGCATCCCTGATATTGCCCGGGATTTCAGTCTTTCGACATTTGTCATTGCCCAGGCTGTCATATGCGGAATTGTTTATCCCCTTTTCCGCAATAATATTTATCGTTTTCTTTCACCGCTTGCCGCAGCCGCTCTAGCCACCGCATGGGTCGTTAAAGAACAGATACCTTATCTGATGCACGTAATAATAGCCGCAGAAACAATTCTCTTCGGCATACTGATATTACGCGGAAAGATTCATTCATCTCTTGTGCCGCTGGTTTATTCGGCCGCAGCGATGTTGCCGGCAACACTGCTGTTTCTGAACCTTACGCGTATAGACTTGCGGATTTCCGGATTCAGTGAGCCGGACTGGCCTTCAAGCGTCCTGATATCTGCCGGAATGGTATATATGTTTATAAATCTGGCGGGGGGATTAAGCAGGCTCCGGCAACCCTGGTTAATCCTCGTAATTGGCTGCACCATACTGCTGGGCATTTTCACCACCCCGGGAATTCTTGTTGCCATCGGTTTATTAGTGACGGGATACATGTATGGAGACCGCGTGTTAACAGGTCTCTCCTGTCTTTTCTTACCGGGCTTTCTCGTGTTGTTCTATTATGCATTAAATATCGACCTTGCATACAAATCATGGATACTGGCCGGAAGCGGGTTGCTTCTCCTTATCGTCCGGTGGATTGCAAACCTTCTCAGCCGCAGGGAGGAAGCGGTTTGAAAAAACTATTTTTAGTGGCAGCAACTCTCTTTGTCTTGATAGTTGTTAACTTTCTCATCATTAAAAAAGAAATCACACTTGCCGGCGGCCGGACAATGCTTTTGAGACTGGCGCCGGTTGACCCCCGTTCCCTTATACAGGGGGACTATATGATCCTGCGATATTCCATTGCAGGGAGTATCCCCGAAAAACAATTAGCTGATAAGGGGTGTATCGTGGTTTCACTGGATGGCAACAGCGTTGCAAAGTTTGTGAGAGTCCATAAAGGAGAACCATTGAGAAATGGAGAGCATCTCCTCTTCTATCGCAACCGCAGAGGCCCGAGGTTTGGCGCAGAGTCATTTTTCTTTCAGGAAGGGGATGCGAAGTTGTATGCGAATGCACGATACGCTGAATTAAAAGTTGATTCCTCGGGTAAAAGCGTTCTCGTCGGCCTCCGGGGAGAAGATTTCAGGGTCTTGGGAAGAAACTCCCTGCACCCTGCCCCCTGACAACTGCACCCTCTGTAATTATTCCCATCGCTTTATAACGTTTTCCGGCAGACTTTTCTGCCCTTTCGCCCTGTGGTTTTTTCCCTTGCCTCGTGTTGATACTTTTGGTAACATTAATAATATCAGCAGGGTTCACGTATAGGGGACTCAACGCCGATACTTACACGGTACCAAGTCTCGTGAGTCCATTCCGCGTGGCGCTCACCCTTTAGTACATAGAAGAATACGTGTCGGCAGTGCTGATTTTGAGGTGGATTATTCTATTGTTTACAGGTTGTTACATTGGTAATTGTACGGTTCAGACATGCATTTAATCGACGTTTAAGATGGTATTGCATGAAAAAAATACTGTGTATATTCACAATATTACTTCTTGCATGTTGTGGAACAGTTTTCGCTGATAATACCGATGACAATCGCAGGGATGTTGAGAGACTTCTCATTTTAATGGGCTCCCCAAAGATTATGGAGCAATTCACAAATCAATTGAAACAGATTTATTCCAAACAAGTGGAACAGACAGACATGTCAGAGGAATTAAAACCGCTGTTAAAAAAACAGAACTCCGAACTGCTCGATCTTCTTACAAGAGAGCTGTCATGGGAGAAGATCAAAGATGACTACATTGACGTTTATCTATCCGTTTATACCATTGATGAAATTAAAGAACTTATAAAATTTTATGAAAGCCCTATCGGGAAAAAGATGGTAGAAAAAACACCTTATCTTATAAATTCAATGTTGGAACTCAGCCAGCAGAAAGTTTGGAAACTCACACCACAAATAAACGCACTCGTGGAAAAACATCAAAAAGAATTAAGAGATTTAACCGAAAAAACACCAATCAGTTGAAATAAACATCCGGGGGCAGTTGCCGGGGGGGCGGAATGAAGTTTGAAGATTCAATTTTAATTCAAGATTGCAAGATTCAAGAGCGGATTCTCGGGCCTTTTCTCTGATTATATGTATCATGTCAAAACCTGACACGAGCAGGCACGGGACAGACGCGAAAAGGGCAGGTTTCAGAGGGAAGACAGGATTTCCTCAAGAAAAGTGCCTTTTGTATCCCTTAATTCCTCCTCTGTATAACCGATAGCCTCTATCGGTTCAAAGACTCTTCCAGCCGCAAGGCCGAGAATCTCAAGCCTTTCACGAAGATTCATTCGGGCAAAATCATCAGAGATAACGATCAAGTCAATATCGCTGTCTTCACGTGGTTTACCCCCGGCGTATGAACCATACAGGATAATATCCTTGGGAACTATCCCAAGTTCACGAAGGGCCGCCTTATAACGTTCAATTATGTTTTCAACTTCTCGTTTTGTTTTAGCCATTTAAGAACTCTTTCAGCATCTTTAAGATATTCTTCAACAACCTTTTCAGGATAGCTCTCTATAAGTTTGTTGAAATCTTCAGGATACCTTGTGACTACGCTGGCATTGTTTATCTTTGCGACAAAATCAAAGAGGTCCTGCGGGATTTTTATATCGGCAAGTTTAATAAGGTACAGAAGGTTATGCGTTCTTGGGGGCGCCTTGCCAGTCACTTCAGCGGCAATAGCTTTCAGCATCTTTTCTATTGCCATATGACACATGAAGACAACATACACATATCTTCCTGTTTTATACATATGGCTCGCGGTTGTTAAATCATATTCAGATGAAAGCATAAAACTTTTCGTATCTTTCCTCATACACTCTATATTATTATAGTACCGGTCATAAGTAAACCTTACAGTGGCATAAATCCTGCCGGTGGGGCAGAGGAGGCTGCCGGAGAAGCTTTATCTGCGATTCCTTCAGGGATAACAGCTCAGCCCCCTCCCCCTAACCCCCTCCCAACGGGAGGGGGACTTGTTTCTTCCTGCACCCTGTTCTGTTAGAATCCTATCGCTTTATAACGGTTTTACGGCAGGCACTCCTGCCCTTTATGCAAAATGAAGGTTTACCCAACAATGTCCTGTTGAGTTTTCAGACAGCTCTCAGTTCGGGCTTAGCTTCATTCTTGATGATGTGATGGATTCTCTGGATCGAATAAGTGATGGGATTGCTGTCATGATTAAAGATGAACGTTTACAGGGGACAGGGGGCAGTTGTCAGGGATATGTTACAACCCGGATATTCGCTCACCGGCCTTCCGCCGACTTTTTTGTCGATGGGCTTCAGAAGGCAACGTTTCCATCGCCACCTGCCATCCAAGCTACATGGCTCCGGCTTTTACCATCTCGGGGCTTTCTCCCGTTAGTAAGCTGTACCCTTCGCTGGGCACGCTCAACTATG
Source organism: Deferribacteres bacterium (assembly GCA_013152795.1). Lineage (GTDB taxonomy): Bacteria > Nitrospirota > Thermodesulfovibrionia > UBA6902 > UBA6902 > JAADFS01. The sequence goes on along the minus strand of JAADFS010000032.1, from coordinate 3,539 downwards.
AAGATTTCACCCCATAGTCCCTATTTTTGCCTTGAAAAATCGATTACGTACGCCTTTCACCGCACAGCGCTTCCAGTTCAACTTAATCCGGCCAATGTGGCCACCACAGCCGTTACAGCCTTGGTGACAGATTCTGTCACATTGGCTACGGCCTTCGCTGCTTCCAAGATACCCTCTGCTGAAAGCTCATACCATTTCCTGCGAGGTTTCGCGGAAAGTGCTTCGGAAGTAAGATTATCGAGATCCCTCGTAAGTTTTTCAGCATTATCAGACGGAAGCTCTTTTGCAAGTTTAGCAACTTCAACGGTAAGCAGTTTTAGTTTTTCCTTAAGGTCGCTATTCACCTCTGCCTTTTTCACTCTATTGAAACTTTTCTCGATATTTTTTGCAGTAGCGACATTGAAGTCACCACCAATGCAGACGTTATCCAACTGAATGTTTGTTGTCACGACATCTCCTTTGATTACCGTAGTGATTTTCGCGTTGTTTTCTGCACGGCGAATGTAGTTATCTACCTTTTCGGCTACTTGCCAGCCCATTTCCTGAAGTGTTGCTTCTTGTCCTTCGATCGCGATTTCAAAAGCATCATGCGCGACTTCAAACATAGAAGCCTGACTTATCCCGAAGCGTTTAGGCTTCTGGATAGACACTAAGGCATCATTTAAATATTGCTGAATTGCATCTAACTGCTTAAGATTATCTCCAAGCTTGATATTGCATCCTTGGGTGGTTCCGATGTTAGCGAGAACAAGGTTTAAGCATTCGCGTTCGGCATGTAGGCGAGTCAAGTTGATGCGGAGTCGCCGAACCGCGTCCGGGTCGCCTTCACCCATGGCAAAAAACCAAGCGCTGCAAGGTTGATTGTCAAACTCCAGCCAAGCGTGGAATATTGAAGCCGATGCATCTGGCACATGGAGTACCTCTCGTGCATGCGGAAGCGCCATAGGAAGCGAGTAAGGTTCCTTAATCTCGACAATAAGAGCAGGCGTTCCTGGACAATACCACCACGGTTGAAGTTCGACCTGTGGGATCAACTGGCGATTTGTTGTAGCGGCAAGATAATGTTGTGCCAGGACATTACCAGCATGAATCAAATTGACCTTTGTTGGCATCTCCGTCTGCCTGCCCTGTAATGACTCGGAAGGATTCAGTATTTTGCTCGTCGATAGCCTCTTCTGGGGTATGTATCGCTTATGCATAGGAATCTGAAGCACATCCCGCAGAAGCGCGAACCACTCTGGCGCGGAGGCTTCATCAAAATCTCGGTATTTGACTCTAAGCTGAAAAGCGACTTCGAAGCGTGCTACTGGTCCTTTCGAATGGAAACGACGGAACGTGTCAACCACAGCCCCTTTTACAGAACCAGTCCCGAACTGCATATCCCCAAGGCGATTGGGGAAGCGCAGAGCTAATTCGCCACTACAATACAATTCTTCACCCGCCCACTCCTTGACTCCCCCTTTACGGCGACGCCTTATGAGTCCTGAAGAGCGAATAAAATCTCTTCCTATCTTTTTAGGTAAGGCCACTTTCGGAGATGGGAGTCGCCCGCCCTCATCTCCAAGAAATTCGCGCAGGTCTGCAAATGGGAATTGTAATGCGAGAAACATGGTTACCTCGTGTCGTATATGATGTAAAGTCGGATCACATTGCAGGGCGTTTACCCTGCGAGTAACCAAAGGGGTAATCCCCTTTGGAAACCCCGAATAAGGTTCCTGCGGCAGAGACCGCAGGGTGTTAAATTTATGAACCTCCTAGTCAAACTCTTTCTTCGGAGGGCGCCTTAGCTGGGCAATTCCCAGTCACCAAGGTCTAAACGTTACGTCGCGACCGGCAAGTCGTGACTTGCGCAGCTACAACGTGGCGATAATTTATAGCTCTCAATGGATACTACTCAAAATCGAGTACACATTCCGTCGTTTCATTGGATTTTTCCTAATGTGACTGCTCCAACTAATGCACTAATCACTCTTCCGACCCCGCCCAACGGCAAAGTCAGTGAATCGAACCCTTGACAATGATAACATGCATCAGAATGATCTTAATAGAAAAATAATCAAAACCCAAATCAATAATGCTGGTTCGATTTCACAGCAGTTCCTTGTGTACGCCCGGCATGGGCGTGAGCTAATGGGGTGAGACACCGGCAAAATAGCCGAGGTCAAATCCCCTGTACGTGAACCCTGCTAATATAAAGAATATTAGCAGAAGTATTAGCCCAAGGCAAGGGTAAAGTTTTGTCTGGAGGAAAAGCCTGCAGGCCGATATGCTCCGGGAATAGGCCACTGAGGAGCCGCTTGCAGGGGGTGGGCCTGGAGAGTGGGGAGAAAAAAATGTTTGTCCGCCTATATTTTTTGATGGTTGACAGCTCTGATGCTTTGGGAATATACTGAAAATGCGAATAAGTCACATGGGGGCTATCCCCGGCCCTCGCAGTTGATGCGAGAAAGGGGTGTTTTTGTTTCAATACCCGCAGAGTCCTGGCATCGTGAGGTGTCGGGGTGGTCTCCATGTGAGCCACTCGCAACTCTGCGGGTTTTATTCTACCCGCAAGCGAAAAAATCACATGGAGGTGTGAGATGTCACATCTAATCAAGCTGGCAGATGAGTTGAATATTTGCCGTTCCAAAATTTCTTTTATTTCGGATTTTTTTAGTGATCGATGTCCTGTTGAGTTTTCAGACTGCTCTCAGTTCGGGCTTAGCTTCATTCTTGATGATGTAATGAATTCTCTGAATCGGATAAGTGAAGGGATTGCCGACATGATTAAAGATGAACGTTCATCAAAGGGGGCAGGGGGCAGTTGTCGGGGGGCGGAATGAAATCTGAAGATTCAATTTTAATTCAGGATTGCAAGATTCAAAACCTGGTCTCCTCCGCCCTTCCAGGTGTAATTACCAGATCATCTGTTACTTACAGTTTTTAATCTGATATTCCTTTTATATTCCTTTTGCCAATATTTACTATTTAGTGCCCTTAACACATGAAGTTCATACATCATCTTATCCTCTGGGAATTCCTCCTTCACCTCTTTTTCGATCTTCTTCAACACATCATCAGGCACTTTCATCTCTTCAGCAACCTTTAGATAATCAAAATATTCTATCTTTTTCATAGTTCACCTCTTTATAATTCCTGCGGTGATACAATCTCGACTTCCCTATAGCCTTCCAACATATTAACCAGGTTTACACTTCTCCTTGTCTTTACCTTGACCAAGTGCTCAAAGTTCCAGGACACTAAATAAGAAATCCCATAGTATGAAGCTGTAGCTACATGAAGCGCATCATCAATATATTTTTCTGAGAACACGCCTTTATCTATATACGCTTCAGCTAAATCCCCAATCTTTTTAACAGGCTTTAGCACCTTGAAGTTTTCAATAAGATGTCTAAATTTCCTTCTTAATGCCTCATTCTTTGTATTTTCTAACTCTCTTATCGTTATTTCCGACACATAGACTTTATACTCAGGCAAAACATTTTTCCAAAACTTTATTGTTTCATGTTTTCGTTCCTTGGCCCTTTCATCATAATAAG
>JAADFS010000031.1 GCA_013152795.1 Deferribacteres bacterium | reverse complement strand
CCCCCGTCAAGGGGGAGGGGGAACAGGATTTTATTCTGCACCCTTAACTCAGAACTCAGAACTCAGAACTCAGAACTTTGAACTTTGAACTTTGAACCCGCAACCCGTCACTAATGCAAGTGTAACAGGATTTCAACAAAAATAACGAGTTCAGGTAGAATATTCAGAACAGGAAACCATGGTGAAAAACAGCGTAAAAACAGGCCTGGACGTATTTGAGAAAAACTGGCCGCGGAAATTAAAGGGGTTGCGGGCGGGGCTCCTTGTGAATCCGGCGTCTGTAAACAGGAGGCTGAAACACGCGGTCGATTGCCTGCTTGAGTCTGAAAAATTCCACCTGACGGCCCTGTTCGGCCCCCAGCACGGAATCCGCGGAGAGACACAGGACAACATGGTGGAATGGAAGGGCTTCACTGATGAAAAGACAGGGCTTCCGGTCTACAGCCTCTACAGCCATACACGCAAGCCCGAGCCCTTCATGCTGGCGGATATTGATGTGATGATAATCGACATGCAGGATGCCGGCTCACGCTACTACACGTTTATATGGACAATGGACCTGTGCATGCAGGCCTGCCGGGAGGCGGGCAGGTCAGTCGTCGTGCTTGACAGGCCGAATCCCATCGGAGGCGCAATCACCGAAGGCCCGGTGCTTGATACGGCGTTTGCGTCCTTTGTGGGCAGGCGGCCCCTGCCCGTGCGGCACGGGATGACCGCCGGGGAGATAGCATGTTATCTGAAGGAGGAGTTTTACCCGGCGCTTGACCTTCACGTGATCCCGGTGCAGGGCTGGAGGCGGAAGATGTGGTTTGATGAGACAGGACTGCCGTGGGTCATGCCTTCGCCGAACATGCCCGCCCTGGATACCGCCGCCGTGTATCCGGGGATGTGCCTGCTTGAAGGCACCAACCTGAGCGAAGGCAGAGGCACAACACGCCCGTTTGAGATATTCGGCGCGCCTTTTATCAGGCCCGAGGCCCTCGTGAAAAGGCTTCAGGAATTCAGGCTTCCCGGTGTCGTGTTCAGGCCCCTGTTTTTCCAGCCGACCTTTCAGAAGCATGCCGGCAGGCTCTGCGGCGGCGCACAGATTCATGTCACAAACAGGGAGAGATTCAGGCCGTTTAAGACCGGGGCTGCGGTCATCACGGCGGTGCTTGAGCTTTATCCGGATCACTTCAGATGGAAACAGCCTCCATACGAGTATGAGACGGAGAAAATGCCCATAGACATACTTGCAGGCACGGACAGGTTCAGGAGGGATGTGGAGGCGGGCAGGCCGCTGAATGAGATGGAGGGGTGGTGGAAGGCGCAGTGTCTCGAATTCCGCAGGAGAAAGCGGAGAAAATATTTGATTTATCATTAATGTTGCATAAACCGGCAGGAGGGCCTGCCGTAAAACCTTTATAAAGCGATGGGATTTTGGAAACAAGTCTTTATTGCAGGAATTAACGGAAAGTGAAGTTCCAAAAGACGTCAATACGCTGTGCAGAGTATTTCCTGAAGGAATCGCAGATAAAGCTTTTCCGGCAGGCCCTCCTGCCCGCTGGCGATATTTCTATACCGCTGTAAGGTTATGAGAGATGAAATAAATATTTTCATTCCGGCTGCGGGCAGGGGGGAGAGGCTCAGGCCGGTGACAGACCATATCCCCAAACCCCTTGTGCCTGTCCTGGGTAAACCCGTGCTGCAGCATATTCTCGAGAAGGTATCCGCCCTTCCCTTTAAAAAAATCGGAATAAACATTCATCATAAAAAAGAGGCCGTGGAAGAATGGGTGTCACGCTGCCGCCTGAAGGACAGGATCGTGCTTTTCCCGGAAGAGACGATGCTCGGCACAGGCGGCGCGCTGAGAAATGCAGAGGGGCTTTTAAAAGAGCGGACATTTGTCGTGCATAATTCAGACGTGCTGTCGGATATAGACATAGGCAGGCTGCTTGAACATCACCGCTCATCCGGCAATCATGTAACGCTTGCAGTCCATGATTATCCGGAATTCAACAACCTCTCTGTCAGCGGGCAGGGACTGCTCCGGCAAGTCAATCCCCGTGCAGGGGCTGGGGCCGAACTCATGGCCTTTACGGGTGTGGCGGTGTATGAACCCGAATTCCTGCGGTTTCTTCCCGGGGGCGCCTCCAGTGTCACGGATGCATGGATGAGTGCGCTCAATGCCGGTTGCAGGATAGGCACGTTTGATACAACAGGCTGTTACTGGACCGATATCGGCAGGCCTGCCGCATATGCATCCGCCGTGTTCCGTGCATTGAGGAACGACGGCGAAGCGGTGTATATCCACCCGTCGGTCAGGGGATGCACCAATATCGACCTGCAGGGGTATGTCGTGATTGAATCCGGGTGCATGCTCGGCAGGGGCGTTTCACTGAAAAACTGCATCCTGCTTCAGGGCACCTGTATCGGCACAGGGGCGGAGGAGGTGCACGGACAGCACCGGCTTGAAAACTGCATCATGGGCCCCGGGTTCAGGACAGACATCAGTGAACCGGAACCAGCGGGCTGCCGTGAAGGCGGCGGGCAGCTCATCGGCGACGGGGGCTCGGACAGGAAATTCTACAGGCTCAGGAAGGGCAATGAATCGGTTGTGCTCATGCAGTGCAGCGGCGATGACCCTGACTTTGAGCGCCATATGGAATACACCCGGTTTTTCCGCAGGCATTCAGTCCCTGTTCCCGGGCTGATAAAGGCGGATGCCGGCAGGAAGCAGGCTGTATTTGAAGACGCCGGGGATATTTCCCTTTACAGTTATCTTAAATGCCCGCGTGAAGAAGCCGAGACAGAGAATATCTACAGGCGTGTCATTGACCTGATGATCATGCTCCACATCGACGTGACAGCGCAGGTGCAGGAATGCACCCTCCTGCGCGAAAGGATATTCGACTACGGGCACCTGCGCTGGGAGACGGATTATTTCATCAGCAGATTTGTCAAAGGCCTGAGAAATACAGTTATCGAAAACCCCTCCGGCCTTGAAAGGGAATTTCACAGGCTTGCCCTCAGGGTCGATTCATTCCCCAAGGCCGTGATTCACCGCGACCTGCAGTCCCGCAATATCATGGTCATGAAAGGCGGGGAGATACGCCTGATAGACTTCCAGGGCGCGAGAATGGGTCCGCCCGCCTATGATGCCGCATCCATACTCTGGGACCCCTATCACCGTCTTCAGGACGATATGAGAGACCGCCTCATCAGGTATTATATCGAGGAAACCTCCAGGCGGTCGGAAGGGACTTTTGACGGGGACCGTTTCCGGGATGCACTGCTGCCGTGCAGGCTCCAGAGGCACATGCAGGCGCTCGGGGCCTATGGATTCCTGTCGTCGGTGAAAGGCAAGAAATATTTCCTGAAACATGTCCCCGAGGCCCTGAGGCTGTTAAAAGAGGATATATCACAATGCAGCGACGACTACCCCGAACTACACAAGCTGATCCTCACCCTCGCATCTTAACCTTACACTGGCAAAAAACCATCGCCGGCGGGCAAGGCAGGCTGCCGGAAAACCTTTATCTGCGATACCTCTCACCCCCACCCCGTCCCTCCCCCGTCAAGGGGGAGGGGATTCTGCACCCTGACAACTGCACCCTGCACCCTGAACTCAGAACTCAGAACTCAGAACTTTGAACTTTGAACCCGCACCCCCCTTGCATCCCGCATCTGAAATCCTGTATCTTTAAACCATGGCGGATCCGGTAGAGAAATTCCTGAATTATCTTACAGTCGAAAAAGGCCTTGCAGAAAACACCCTGGAATCATACAGGCGGGATATTCACAAATTCCGGAACTACCTGGAGGGTGGCGGCAAACAGATTACAGGCTTCAAGAGAAGCGACATTACCTCATACCTGAATCACCTGCGTGATGCCGGCAACCAGTCTTCCACGCTGGCAAGGAATATCGCCGCGCTGCGGGGCTTTTGCAGATTCATGCTCCTGGAGGGCATGATGAAGGAAGACCCGGTTGAAAACCTCATGACCCCCAAGGGATGGAAGCGCATTCCCAGGATCATCGGAACGGACGAGGTCTCCACGCTGCTTGAGAAACCCGAAGGCAAGAAACTCTCGCTCAGGGACAGGGCCATACTTGAGACCATTTATTCATCCGGGCTGAGGGCGAGCGAGGTGATCAACATGAAGATGGGCGACATAAACTTTGAAGCCGGATTCATTACAGTAAGGGGCAAGGGCTCAAAGGAGCGCGTTGTTCCCATAAACGAGGCGGCACTGTCGACAATAAAAAAGTACATTGAAGAGTCGAGGCCCGATATCCTCAGGAAGAGAAACAGCCGCTTCCTGTTTCTTGCAAAGGGCGGCAAGCCCATGACAAGGCAGCGGTTATGGCAGCTTATCAAGAAATATTCAACCGGCCTGTCGGCAAACATCTCACCGCACACCTTAAGGCACTGTTTTGCAAGCCACCTCCTGGACGGAGGCGCGGACCTGAGGGCCCTCCAGAAGATGCTCGGTCATACGGACATATCGAGCACCCAGATATACACGAGGGTGACACCCGAGAGACTGAGAAAGATTCACAAGGAACACCATCCCAGGGGATAACCGCTGACCGCTTCCGAATCTTGCATCTTGAAGTCCATATCTTGTATCCTGTAACCTGTACCGTGAATCCCGCTTTTAAAATCCTTAACCGGGTGAGGAGGTCAATGCATGCTGGAGAAAGTCAGTAAGGATAAGCTGTACCATAGTTGTACACCGGCCGATCTGCCGTTTAATACAACAGACGATATTTCCCCGCTGAAGGAGACCATAGGACAGAAAAGGGCGCTCAATGCCCTGGAGTTCGGCCTCGGCATCGACAGCCACGGGTTTAACATATATATTCTCGGTGAGAGCGGCACCGGCAAGCTTACCACCATAAAGACGATACTGGATGAAAAAGCAAGGAGCGAACCCGCGCCTGACGACTGGTGCTACATCTACAACTTCAAGAACCAGGACATGCCCCGCGCCATAAGGCTGTCGCCGGGAACAGGGCTTACATTCAAGAAGGACATGGAAGAGATGATCACCTCCCTGCGGCAGGAGATACCCAAGGTATTCGAGTCAAAGGAATATGAAAAACAGAAGACCAAGATACTCGAGGACTTCCAGCAGAAGCAGAAGAAACATTTTGCGGACCTTGAAAGGGAGGCGAAGGAAAAGGACTTCACCCTTCGCAAGACGGTCAGCGGGCTGGTGCTTGTCCCCGTAAAGAAGACAGGGGAGACATTGAGCGAAGAGGAATATGAAAACCTCGAACCTGATGTAAAAAAGAAGATAGAAACCATAGGCAGGGAACTGCAGGAGAAACTCGATGACCTGATACGGCTTGTAAGGGAAGAAGAGAAAAAGATCAAGGACCTGATGAAAGACCTTGAACGCCAGGCGACCCTCGCCTCTGTGGGCCACAGGATCGATGAACTTAAAAGCAAATACGGCAACAATCCCCAGGTGACCGAGTATCTCGACGAAGTCAGGGAGGACATCCTGGAGCACCTGGATGATTTCAAACCCCAGGAAGAGCAGCCGGCTCCGATGCCCTTTATGAAGCCGCCCAAGACAGAGCCTTCGTTTATACGATATTCCGTAAACGTATTCGTCAACAACCGCGACTCAAAAGGCGCCCCTGTGGTGATCGAAAACAACCCCACATATTACAACCTGTTCGGAAGGGTTGAGCACAAGCTGCAGTACGGGGTGGCGATGACCGATTTCACCATGATCAAGGCGGGCTCGGTCCAGCAGGCAAACGGCGGCTACCTGGTCATAGACGCGCTTGAGCTGCTCAAGAACATCTTTTCCTATGACGCGTTAAAGAGGGCGATAAAGGACAGGGAGATAAAGATAGAGGATGTATGGGAACAGTACCGCCTGATTTCAACAGTCACCCTGAAACCGGAGCCGATTCCCTTTAATGTGAAAATAATACTCGTGGGCAATCCCCGCCTCTATTACCTGCTCTACAATCTCGATGAAGAATACAGGGAGCTGTTCAAGGTAAAGGCCGACTATGAAAACCGTATGGACAGGAACCCGGAGAATATACTCAAATATGCCAGTTTCGTGCGCACCAAGTGTGAAGAGAGGAATCTCCAGCCCTTTGACCGCGATGCGGTCGCAAAGATTATCGAGTACGGCTCAAGGCTTGCCGAACACCAGAACAAACTCTCAGCAAAGTTCAGCGAGATAGCCGACATCCTCAGGGAGGCGGATTACTGGGCCAGGCGCAATAACGGCAATATCGTGACCGCGCGCGATGTTGAAAAGGCCTTTGAAGAAAAGACATACCGTTCCAATAAGGTGGAGATGAAAATCCTTGAAGCGACCAGGGAAGGCACGATCCTCATTGACACCGAAGGCGCCGTCACCGGACAGATAAACGGCCTGTCGGTACTGGACCTCGGAGACTACAGGTTCGGCATGCCCTCCAGGATTACGGCCAAGACTTATGCGGGCAGGGCAGGGATCGTCAACATAGAGCGCGAGACAAAGATGAGCGGCAAGATACACGAAAAGGCGATACTCATACTCACCGCTTATCTCGGCGGGAAATACGCCATGAAGCACTCCCTCACCCTCACGGCATCCCTCACGTTCGAGCAGTTGTACGGGGGAGTCGAAGGCGACAGCGCCACATGCGCCGAGGTTTACGCGCTCCTGAGCAGCATATCCGGGGTTCCCCTGAAACAGTCCATTGCCGTGACAGGTTCGATGAACCAGCACGGCCAGGTCCAGCCCATCGGCGGGGTGAACGAAAAGATAGAGGGATTCTATGAAGTGTGCAAGCTCAACGGCCTGAACGGACAGCACGGCGTCATAATCCCCAGGCGCAACCTCATACACCTGATGCTGAAAAACGAGGTCGTCGAGGCTGTTGAAAAGGGGAAATTCAACATCTACTCGATCGACAATATCGAGGACGGCATAGAGATCCTCACGGGCATGCCCCCCGGAGAATTACAGCCTGACGGCACTTACCCCGAGAATACATTCAACTATATGGTTGCCAAGAGACTGAAGGAACTGGCCGAGACCCTGAAAGGGGAGAAGGAAGACGGCAGCGGAAGCAAAAAAGACAAAAAGAACAACAACGGCGACATGAACGAAAAAGGCAAATGAAAAATCCGGGACAGACCCAAGGTGCTATAGTATATAAATTGCGGTGAGTGCGAGATCGCATGAAATTTTAATACGCGGAGTAAACTGGATCGGTGACGCAGTCCTCACACTGCCCGCCCTGAAATCCATAAGAAGAAACTTCCCTGAGGCACACATCAGCCTGCTTGTAAAACCATGGGTCTCTGAAATCTTCAGGGGAAATCCCGACATTGATGAGATTATCCTCTATGGTGACGGCTACAAGGGCTGCGCCGGGAAGCTCAGGCTTGCAAGGGCTCTGCGGCGGAGGGGATTCGATAAGGCGATACTGCTTCAGAACGCCTTTGATGCGGCCCTGATTTCATGGCTCGCCGGCATACCGGAAAGAACCGGTTATAAAAGGGACTGCAGGGGCATGCTCCTGACAAACGCAGTGCCTGTAAGAAAAGACGTGCTCAGAAAGCACCAGGTATATTACTACCTGAACCTCCTTGAATCAGCGGGGATCAGGACAGTGGAGGCACAGCCCTATATATACCTGACCGGTGACGAAATAAACCAGGCGGAAAGGATCATCTCATCATCACTGCCCGGACCCGGCCGCCCGCTTGTGGGCATCAACCCCGGCGCTGCATACGGCCCGGCAAAAAGGTGGCCGTCTGAAAGGTTCGCCGGCCTCATACGCAGGATAATCGGGGAACTGGATGCAAGGGTTATCATATTCGGCAGCGGATCCGAGGCACCGATAGCAGATGAGATCATTGAATCAGCAGCGGTGCAGCCGCCGGACAGTGCTCAGGGGCACGACAGGCCGCGCATTTTAAACATGTGCGGGAAAACCGGTCTCAGGGAGCTTGCAGCGCTCATATCCGGATGCGACGCATTTGTAACAAACGACTCGGGCCCCATGCACATGGCGTGCGCGCTTTTCGTGCCCGTGGTGGCGATATTCGGCTCCACCGACAAGGCGGCGACAGGCCCGTTCGGCCCCGGCCACAGGGTCGTCTCCAGTAACCTGCCGTGCTCGCCGTGCATGAAGAGGGAATGCCCGGAAAGACATCTTGAATGCATGGCCGGCATCACCGTTGATGAGGTGTTTGATGCGTTGAAAGCCGTGCTGCCGCGCAAAAGGGCGGTCTTTCTCGACAGGGACGGAACCATTATTGAGGACAAAAACTATCTGAACAGCTTCGACGGCCTTGAAATACTGCCCGGCGCCGGCGAAGCCCTGAGCAGACTGAAAGACGCCGAGTTCATGCTGATCGGCGTCACCAACCAGTCCGGCATTGCCAGGGGAATCGTGGACAATGAATTCATCATAAAATCCAATGAGTATCTTAAAGACAGGCTGGGAATGGATGACTTCCTCTACTGCCCCCACCACCCTGACGAGCGCTGCCCCTGCAGGAAGCCCGAACCAATGATGATCCTCAGGGCCGGGCTCATGCACGGGATAAGACTGAGAGATTCATATGTAATCGGTGACAAGGAGTCCGACGCGCTTCTTGCCCGGAGGGCCGGAGCCACGGGGATACTGCTGTCGCCGGAGCAGTCCCCTGCACGCACATGTGCAGCGCATATCGCAAAGGGGCTGAATGATGCGGTTGAATGGATACTGCAGAGGGAGGGGAAG
>JAADFS010000030.1 GCA_013152795.1 Deferribacteres bacterium | reverse complement strand
AATGCCAAAAAGTATATTATTTCATTAATCCTGCACCGCAAGGGAGGTGAGACGAGAATGCCTGTGGTGAAGGTAAAGGCAAATGAGTCTTTTGAACATGCTCTCCGCAAATTCAAAAAGCAGTGTGAAAGGGAAGGGATCATCTCCGAGGTAAAGAAGAGAGAGCATTATGATAAACCAAGCGTAAAAAGAAAAAAGAAGGCTATCGCAGCCAGGAAAAAAGCCGCTAAAAAATTCAAGATGATGTCCTCGAGGTAGGGAATGTCCATATACGGAAGAATTGAAGATGATCTCAGGGACGCCCTGAAATCAGGCGATAAAAACAGGGTCTCCGTGTTGAGGATGATCAAATCCGCCATTAAAAACAGGGAGATCGAAAAAGGAGAACCTCCCACTGACGAGGATGTTCAGGCGGTGCTGATGTCCTTTGCGAAAAAGGCGAACGAGTCCATCGAGCAGTTTTCAAAGGCCGGCAGGACAGACCTTGCGGAAAAGGAAAGGGCAGAACTGGCCGTTGTACGGCAGTACCTGCCGGAGCAGCTTGATGAAGACCGGATCAGGGAAATCGTCAGGGAGACGATTGATGAAACCGGCGCGGCAGGCGTTAAAGACATGGGCAGGGTGATGAAGGCCGTTATGGCAAAGATCAGAGGACAGGCGGACGGCAGGCTTGTCAACAATATCGTCAGGAAAATGCTGGAGGCTTAAATGAAACTGAGGGAGCTTTACGAGACAGTTGTTGCAAAGGGTATTGATGCGGATCCGCGCGGCAGGGAGGCGGTTCTGAAGTCACTTGAGAAAAAGAAAAAGGCCTACGAGGAAATGAAAAAAGAGGACCGGGAGTTCTTTGATCCAGAGAGCCTCACCAATCCGTATGCGGATACGAGGATACTCTACGGAACAGGCGACGAGGAGATTGAGACCGTTCTTGTAGGCGTTGACATGGAGATGGGGGAAATCCTCCTTGCCGACAGGCTGTCCCAGAAGGGTCAGAAGATCGATCTTGTAATAGCCCACCATCCCGAGGGCAAGGCATATGCCAACTTTTACGAGGTCATGCATATGCAGGCCGACATACTCAAGAAGTTCGGCGTGCCCATAAACATTGCGGAAGACCTTCTTGAGGGCAGGATCAAGGAGGTCCAGAGAAGGCTTGCTCCGGTAAACCATACGAGGGCCTCGGACATGGCCCGGCTGCTGGACATACCGTTTATGTGCATGCATACGCCCGCGGACAACATGGTGGCGGGCTATCTCCAGGAACTCTTTGACAAAAAGGCGCCGGATACACTCGGCGATATACTGAAAATCCTGAAAGAAATCCCCGAGTACCGCGAGGCGGCGAAGAACAATGCAGGCCCGCATATCCTCCTGGGCTCCGAGGGCAGGAGCGCTGGAAAGATATTCGTCGACATGACAGGGGGCACGGAGGGCGCCAAGGATATCTTTGAGAGCATCGCCAACTCCGGGATAAACACGATTGTGGCAATGCACCTCAGCGAGGACCACAGGAAAAAGGCTGAAAAGCATCACGTCAATGTTGTAATCGCCGGGCATATCTCAAGCGACAATCTCGGTATAAACCTGATGCTTGACGAGCTTCAGAAGAAAGGCAGGCTGGAAGTAACAGCGTGTTCCGGTTTCAGAAGATTCAGTAGAAAGAAGTAGAGCAGGAGACATGCCTTTCAGCGACAGGGCCCTCGATGAAATCAAGGACAGGATAGATATTGTCGACCTTATATCCGACTATGTCCATCTGAAAAAAACAGGGCAGAACTGGAAGGGCCTCTGTCCGTTCCACAGTGAAAAAACCCCGTCTTTTACAGTAAGCCCCGCCAAACAGATATTCCACTGCTTCGGCTGCGGAAGCGGGGGGGATATCTTCACCTTTCTCGTTCGCTACGAGAATCTTACATTCCCCGAGGCCCTGCGAATGCTCGCCTCAAGGGCGGGGGTCACCCTTGAGGAGGCGCGGAAGTCCGCTGCAGGGGCCGGTGAAAAAGAGAGGCTGCTTGACATGCACAGGCACGCCCTCGAGTTTTTCCGGCACAATCTCGCAGGGAATCAGAGGGCCGCGGAATACCTCGGATCACGGGGCATAGGCACCGGCGCGCAGAAGGCCTTCTCCCTGGGCTATGCGCCGAAATCGTGGAACGGGCTGCTGTCATATCTCGGCCGCAGGGGCTACAAACCCGAGGCCGTCAACAAGGCCGGCCTTGCCGCAAAGGGCCGGGGGGGATATTACGATACATTCAGGGACAGGATTATATTCCCGATTTATGACCTCAAGGGGGATGTGGTCGCCTTCGGCGGCAGGTCGATAGACGGCTCTGAACCCAAGTATTTAAATTCCCCGGAGACCCCCATCTTCAACAAGCGCAGGGTTCTCTACGGCCTTCACCGCGCAAAGAATTCCATAAGGGAAACCGGCAGGGTACTGTTCATGGAGGGGTATCTCGATGTCATAACAGCCCACGTGCATGGTTTCCCGAATGCGGTCGCGCCGCTTGGAACGGCCTTCACACAGGAGCACGGGAAACTGATAAAGAGGTTCACCGAGAATGTGGTCATTGTCTTTGACAGCGACCCCGCGGGGATAAAGGCGGCCAAGAACGCCGCCGGCATACTCTTTGAAAGCGGTCTTGACGTCAGGGTGCTGTCACTGCCTGCCGGGGAAGACCCCGACGGTTTTCTGAGGAACAGGGGCAGGGAGGCATTCGCCGGCCTCCTTGAGCATCCCCTGTCCATTATTGAATTCTACATGATGCAGGGCGGGGACAAGCGCCTCACGGCGCGCGAGGCCATAGAGACGATTTCGAGGGTGCAGGACAAGGTACTGCAGGGCGAGTATGTGAAAATGCTTTCAGAGAAGCTCGGGATCAACGAGGTCTTTGTCATGGAGGAGCTCAGGAAAAAGACCGGGCGCACAGGGAAGAGTTACAAAACAGCGGCCCCGGGGGCACAGGCACGGCCGGCGCCGGCATCCAGGCCCCTTTATGAAGAATACATCATCCGCATACTCCTGCAGATGCCCGGCAAAGCCGGAGAGGTCTTCAACGTCCTTTCGGAGGATGACTTCAGGGATGAGGCTGCAAGGGGGATATTCAGAAGGATCAGGGAGGGGACACACGGGCTCAATGAATTGATATCAATGTGCGGGGACAGTGAAAGAGACCTCCTCACCCGGATTTCACTTGCAGATGATTTTGAGGAGCCTGAAAAGGTACTCAGTGACTGTATAAAGAGACTGAAAGACAACAAGCGCAGGCTCCTGCTGCAGGAGATTCAGAAAAAGATAAAGGATGCGGAGTTGAAAAAGGATTTTGATCTTCTGAGGAACCTGCAGAGACAGCAGCAGGAGATCCTTTCCCGCCGTGCTATTGAAAAATAGCCGGTGTGTCTGTTATAGTTAATATTCGGAGGTTATAGTGAAAGAGAAAATTCATCCGGAAATGAAAGAAGTCAAGGCCGTATGCGCCTGCGGGGAGTCGTTTACCACCATGTCCACACAGGACTCCATACACGTGGATATATGCTCCAAGTGCCATCCGTTTTTCACCGGCAAGCAGAAACTGGTTGACGCTGAAGGAAGGGTCGAGAAGTTCAGGAAGAAATACGCCAAACATAACAAGTAGCATTGCTTAAAAAAGGAAATCACGCGGCTTGTATTCTTATCGGAGATGCGTGATTTCCTTTTTTTATTGCGTGAAATTCTTAATTAAGGAGATGAAACAAATGAGCGACATCGGCGGACAGGCGGTCATTGAGGGCGTTATGATGAGGTCCGGAAACGTGTACACGGTCGCTGTCAGGAACCCCGAGAAGGAGATCGTTCTCAGGAAGGAAAACATCCGTGAACTGCCCAGACCCCTGAAATGGCCGCTGGCAAGGGGTGTCGTCGCGCTTGTCCAGGCCCTGTCCATAGGGATAAAGGCCCTCCTGTACTCTGCCGAGGCATCGGGGCAGGAGGAGGAGAAGCCGTCGTCTTTTTCGCTGTTCATGACCGTGGCGCTGGCCTTTGTTATAGGCATCGGCATGTTCCTGCTGTTTCCGCTGTACGGCACCAGGCTTCTGGGGGAGCTGTTTCAGTCAATAAACGAAAGCTCGCTGGTGTTTAATCTCGTGGACGGCGTCATCAGGGTGATGGTCTTTCTCGCCTACATCATGCTGATACGCATAAGCAGGGACATAAGGAGGGTATTTGAATATCACGGGGCCGAGCACAAGGCCGTCCATGCCTTTGAGGCGGGTGTGGAGCTTACCCCCGAGAATGCGGACAGGTACAGCACGCTGCACCCCAGGTGCGGGACGAGTTTCCTGCTTATCGTAATGATGATGAGCATACTGATTTTCTCCCTTATCCCGAATGACTGGCCCCTTGCCGAAAAATTCCTGTCACGGGTCGTGCTCATCCCGTTAATCGCGGGGCTGTCTTATGAATTCATCAAGTTTTCGTCAAGGAGGATGAACAACAGGTTCATACGCATGGCGGCAATGCCCGGCCTGTGGCTTCAGAAGCTCACAACAGGCGCGCCGTCGCTCGACCAGATAGAGGTCGCCGTAAGGGCGTTAAAGGAAGTGCTGAATATGGACCCTGAACGCAAGGGCAAAGGGGAGAGTGGATTGAATGTTATTGGATAAACTTCAGGAGATTGAAGATAAATACGATGAGCTGAACAGGCTCCTGTCCGATCCCGAGGTGTTTTCGGATTACTCAAAGACGCAGAAATACGCAAAGGAGCAGGCCGAGCTCGAGGAAATCGTCCGGAAGATCCGGGAGTACAGGAGAATAGTCTCCGGCATCAAAGAGGCTGAAGAGATACTGAGGGCCGACGGTGACGACGGATTAAAAGAGCTTGCGGAACTTGAGCTCGGGGAGCTGAAGGAAAAAAAGCCGAAGATCGAGAATGAGCTTAAACTCATGCTCGTTCCGAAGGACCCGCGCGATTCAAAAAACATCATCCTTGAGATAAGGGCCGGAACAGGCGGCGAGGAGGCGGCCCTCTTTGCAGCCGACCTCTTCAGGATGTACAGCAAGTATGCAGAGAGCAAGGGCTGGAAGGTCGAGGTGATGGACATGCACTCCACGGGTGTCGGCGGCATAAAGGAAGTCATTGCATCAATACAGGGCAAGGGCGCCTACAGCCGCCTGAAGTACGAAAGCGGCACACATCGCGTCCAGCGCGTGCCCGTAACCGAGACCTCCGGAAGGATACACACATCCGCCGCCACTGTCGCGGTCCTGCCCGAGGCCGAGGATGTTGATCTGAAGATAGAAGAAAAGGACCTGCGGATCGACACATACTGCGCCTCCGGACCCGGGGGCCAGGGTGTCAACACCACGTATTCCGCCGTCAGGATAGTGCATATCCCCACAGGCCTCACGGTGCAGTGCCAGGACAGCCGCTCCCAGATAAAAAACAGGGAAAAGGCCATGAAGGTACTGCGCTCCAGGCTGTACGAGCTTGAGCTTGAGAGCCAGGAAAAAGAGAGGGCCCAGGAAAGAAAGTCCCAGGTGGGCTCGGGCGACAGGAGCGAGAGGATCAGGACGTACAACTTCCCGCAGAACAGGGTGACCGACCACAGGATCAATCTCACCCTTCACAAACTGACCCAGATTCTTGACGGCCAGCTTGACGAGCTTATCGACAGTCTGGTTACGTATTACCAGGCGGAGAAGTTGAAGGCTTTATAAAAAGGTTCACGGTTCAACGGTTCAGGGGTTTATGAAAGCGATAGACATATTACATGAAATATCAGGCAGGCTTGCTCCGTGCGGCATCGCCGGTGCGGAAAGGGAGGCGGGGCTTTTTATCAGCGAGGGGCTTGATATCGACCCCGTGAGGCTGTACAGGGACAATCCCGATATCACTGAAGAGCAGGCGATCGCCCTCAGGGAGATGGCCCGCAGGAGGAGCAGGCGGGAGCCCCTGCAGTACATACTCGGGTGCACTGATTTCGCCGGGCTTGAAATATCGGTGGGCCCCGGCGTGCTCATACCGCGGCCCGAGACAGAGCTGATGGCGGAATATGCCGTAAAAGCGCTCAGCGCCCAGGGGCCGGCAAGCGGCAGACAACGCGCAATGGTACTTGATCTGTGCACCGGCAGCGGGTGCCTGGCCCTTGCGCTTGCAAAGGCATTCCCGGATTCGCGGGTCTTCGGCGTTGATATTTCGGAAACCGCGCTTGGTTATGCAAGGGAGAATGCCCGGTTGAACGGGACAGGCAATGTGCAATTCCTCAGGGGCCATCTCTTTGAACCCCTACGTGGGAGCCGGTTGTTTGATCTCATAATCTCCAATCCGCCTTACATAAAGACCAGTGACATAAACGGCCTTCAGCCCGAGGTCAGGGACTGGGAGCCCATAAGCGCGCTTGACGGCGGTGAGGACGGGCTTGATTTCTACAGGGAGATAATACCCTCTGCAGGACGGTTTCTCAGGCACAGGGGCATACTCATGCTTGAACTCGGCGCCGGCAGCGCGGAGGCAGTCGCCGGCATGTTCGGCCGCGAGGGCTATGGGCGCATACAGGTTTTCAAAGACTATGCGGGAATAAAAAGGGTTATACAGGCTGAATGGACAAGATAGAGATCGTGGGCGGGGCCGCCTTAAACGGGGAAGTTGCAATAAGCGGGGCAAAGAACGCCGCCCTTCCGGTAATGGCCGCCTCGATTCTCAGCGCCGGCGAGCATTACATTTCCAATGTCCCCTGCCTCAGGGACATCTCCACAATGGGCAAACTCCTTGCCCACCTCGGAATGGGCTTTCACCAGGAAGGCGACCGTATTATCCTCAACTCGGACAATATAACGTCAATCGAGGCCCCTTATGATTTTGTCAGGACAATGCGCGCCTCAGTGCTCGTGCTCGGCCCCCTCATTGCAAGGACAGGCAGGGCAAAGGTATCCCTGCCCGGCGGCTGCGCAATCGGGGCGAGACCCGTGAATCTCCACATAATGGGCCTGGAAAAAATGGGTGTGGACATAACCCTGTCGGAGGGCTATATCGAGGCGCGGGCCGGCAGGCTCAGGGGGGCGACCGTTTATTTTGACATCCCCACAGTCACGGGCACGGAAAACCTCATGATGGCCGCCTCACTTGCAGACGGCGTGACCGTTCTGGAAAACGCGGCGTGCGAGCCCGAGGTGGTTGACCTTGCGGATGCACTGGTATCAATGGGCGCGGACATTAAGGGAGCGGGAACAGGCATTATCAGGATAAACGGTGTTTCATCCCTCAGGCCCCTCGACTACAGGATCATACCGGACAGGATAGAGACAGGCACCTACCTTGCCGCGGCCGCCGTTACGCGGGGGAATGTAAAAATCACCAACTGCAGGCCGGACCATGCAGAGGCGGTCATCAGCAAGATGGAGGAGGCCGGGGTGAAGATCACGCGTGGGGATGACACCCTCACGGCGCAAGGGCCTGACAGGCTGGCGGCTGTAGATATAAAGACCATGCCGTATCCGGGATTTCCGACCGACATGCAGGCCCAGTTCATGGCCATGGCCGCAGTGGCCGGGGGGACGAGCATAGTCACCGAGAACATCTTCGAGAACAGGTTCATGCACGTGGCCGAGATGAAGAGGATGGGGGCTGACATAAAAATCGAGGGTTCCACGGCCACGGTCAAAGGTGTGAAGGCATTAAAGGGGGCGCCGGTCATGGCGACCGACCTCAGGGCGAGCGCCTCGCTTATCATAGCGGGTCTTGCGGCACAGGGCAAGACCATTGTCGACAGGGTGTACCACCTTGACAGGGGCTATGAGAGAATAGAGGAAAAGCTCAAGATGCTCGGCGCGAATATCAGGAGGGTGAAGGGGTAAGCCCGCCCCCTCCATCCGTCATACCGCAACATTATACACTGCACCTTGAACAATCAAATATCTTTAGGGTATATTGGCCGGAGGACTGCTTGGTTTTGCTATGGTTCCTGAGAAACCGAATATTTTCATACAAACCCTCCGGCCTTCCCTCTTTGGCAAAGAGAATTTTCAGACTGATCTCGTTCTAACTTTGAGACGATTAGCAGCTTACGGAATTAATTTCTTGACTTATCCAAAGTGATACTATAGTATTACTCTTATGAAGACGGAATTGGTTACAACATTAAAAAGGCAGGCAACAAAAATACTTGCTGAGCTGCATGACACGAAAGAGCCGATATTGATTACCGAGCACGGAAAGCCCTCTGCTTACCTGGTAGATGCAGATACATATGAGATGATGGAAAACCGGTTGAAGATTCTTGAAGGGATAGCGAGAGGCGAGAGAGCTATACTGGAAAACCGAGTTATGAAGCATTCCGATGCAAAGAAAAAAATGAAAAAATGGCTCGGCTGATTTGGACGGAGCCGGCACTCTCAGACCTTGATGAAATAGCTGAATATATTGCCCTTGACAATATCAGTGCGGCAAAGAAGCTGGTCCGAAAAGTCTTTCAAAAGCTTGAACGGTTAAAGAGGCATCCTCTGTCAGGTCGCAAACCTCCTGAACTCAAAAAGACTTCATACAGAGAAGTGATAGTTGGTCCTTGTCGAATATTCTACAGGATAGACAACAAAGATATATACATATTGCATGTAATGCGTGGAGAGAGCCAACTCAGAAAGTACCTGTTAGACAAACGAGGGGAAATGACAAAAAGAAGCAAAAGATAAAGCCAGGCAGGGGGTCAGGTCTTGCTTCTTGCAATTTCCAAAGAAACCTGATAAAGACAATACATGGCAAGACCGTTAAGGATAGAATATGAAGGGGTAGTATATCACGTAACCT
>JAADFS010000029.1 GCA_013152795.1 Deferribacteres bacterium | reverse complement strand
ATTCAGGCAAAACGTCAATGCATTACTGTCCTTTGCAAAAAAGTATGGTGAACCTTAATGTTGCATAAACGTGCAGGCGGTATTTTTATGCCACTGTAAGGCGCACCTTAGGCATTGAAGCGGTATTTCATGCTGCACGGATATTCCTTATAATACGTTAATCAGGCATTTCTGTTCCGCCTGCCCCTGCCTTGCTTCATGTTCGACATGCAGGATTTTCTTCATAAACTCTTTTGTCCTCGGGTGTTTCGGGTTTGACAGAATTTCCTGGGGAGTACCCGTTTCTATTATTTCCCCTCGGTCCATGAAGATGAGCCTGTCGGCCACTTTTTGCGCAAAGGCCAGTTCATGGGTGACAACGATCATGGTCATGCCTTCCTTTGCGAGGTTTACCATGACATCCAGGACTTCATTTATGAGCTCGGGGTCAAGCGCGGATGTCGGCTCATCAAAGAGCATTATCTTAGGCTCCATGGCAAGGCTTCTTGCAATGGCTACACGCTGCTGCTCCCCGCCGGACAGTTGCACGGGATAGGCGTCGGCCCTGTGCGCCAGCCCCACTTTTTCCAGCAGCCTGAGCGCCCTCTCACGAGCCTCTTTTTTGCTCAGGCCTCTTACAACACGGGGGGCATTATGTTCTGTATCGCCGTCTTGTGGGGAAAAAGATTGAAATGCTGAAAGACCATGCCTATTTCAGCCCTGAGTGCCGTCAGATTCGTCCTGGGGTCTGAGAGCTTCATACCGTCGACGATGATTTCACCATCATCTATGGGCTCGAGCTTGTTGATAGCCCTCAGCAGCGTGCTCTTGCCAGCGCCGCTCGGGCCGCATATGACGACGACTTCACCCTTGGAGATTTCAAGGTTTACATTCCTCAAGGGCACGCATCGCGGATTGAATTTTTTGTTGACATTGATGAATTTGATCATTTCACATAATCCCCCTGCTGAAGAAATGAAATATCCATAATTACCCGAAAGATAAGCTTTAAAGGGTAAGCCATGGCGGCATCATCGGCCTCACGCCGGCACGGAAGCTAAAACCGCACTCTGCCGGTCAGAAATTCTTTATATTTCTGAGGGGCATCCAGCACTTCCATGCCTATACAGCACGGCATGTCTCCCTGCACGGTCCTGTTGGACCATTTTATTCTGCATGGCAAATTCAATTTCTCTCCTGAAGGCAGTTGAAAATTCAACTTTATTAATGTCCCCGGGACAAAATCCACAGATTTCTCTGCCGGAGCGATTTTCATATGTATGCCGTCTTCCGAGAAATTCCCGATAAACCCCCTGTAACTTGAGCCGCCTGCCGTGATCTCGGCTTCCAAACGGATAATAATCTTTTTTGAACGACTGATTTCCATCTGTTGTTATCACTGTCCCTCATGCCTGCGTCAATCTTAATAGCGGCATAACACATCGCAGTTGCATAAAAATATCCCCTGCTGGATATACTGCCGTGAATCAAGCAAAATATGTGCCATCCAGACAAGCATTTGGAATGTATGGAATTTAAAGATTTCAAAGCAGGAGACACAATAAAAAAGCTTAAAACCTGAACAGATAGCTCATTAATTGTGCAGGTTGTTTCATCACCGGCGATTGCATCCGCTCTCACGGCATTGATAAAAGACGAATGAGATTGATAAGATATTCACATGAAGATCCTTTTTATTTCCAAGTTTGAATACTACGAGCCGCTGGGTACCATGTACCTGTCGGCTTTCCTGAAGCAGCGCGGCATCGATTGCCACTATCTGGATATTAAATTCGAGAAGGACCTTGCGCGGGAGATACGCCGTATATCGCCGGATATAATCGCATATTCAATAACCACCGGCCAGAGCAAGTTCTACCGGCAACTGAATATTGATCTGAAAAAACAGTTCAGGTTCTTCGCTGTCTTCGGCGGTCCCCACTGCACATTTTTCCCTGAATATATCCATGAAGAAGGCGTGGACGCCATCTGCAGGGGAGAGGGTGAATATGCCCTGCTGGACCTTGTAACCGCCCTTGAGCAAAAGAAGGATATAACGAAGATCGACAACCTGTGGGTAAAGGTCGACGGCAAGGTATACAAGAATGAAGTCAGAAACCTTATAGAAGACCTGGATGCGCTTCCCTTTCCCGACCGTGAGATGCTTGATAACTACAGGCATTTCAAGAAGATGCCGAGAAAGACCGTAATGACCGGCAGGGGATGTCCGTTCAAGTGCACGTACTGTTTCAATCATTCCTACAACAAGCTTTACCGCGGCAAGGGCAAGGTCGTCAGGAAGAGGAGCATAGAGAATGTCATCGAGGAGTTGAAGTACCTCCTCAGGACGTACAAACTCAGGAGATTCCAGTTCTGGGATGATACATTCAATATTGATTACCGCTGGACAATGGATTTCTGCGAGGCGTACAGGAAGGAGATCAATATTCCTTTCAGCATCACCCCGCGGGTCAACCTGGTGGATGAAGAGATGGTCAGGGCCCTGAAGAATGCCGGCTGTGTGACGATCGGCACCTCTGTGGAGAGCGGCAACGAATATTTAAGGAACAAGGTGCTTAAAAGGAACATCTCCGAAAAGCAGACAATTGACGCCTGCGACCTGTTCAACAAGTACGGAATTCATATCCTGATGGGGAATATGCTCGGGCTGCCTGATGAGACACTGGAGATGGCCTTTGAGACGCTGAATTTCAATATCAGGTGCAAACCCACATATGCATGGGCGTCGATATTCCAGCCCTTCCCGAGAACCGAACTGAGCAACTATTCCATAGAAAAGGGATATTTTGACGGGAATCTCGAGACGCTTGACGGGTCATTTTACAAAAAGAGCGCCCTGAAGCTGAAAGACATAGAGAAGATCGAGAGGCTGCACCACCTGTTTTCAGTGGCCGTTGCGTTTCCCTGGCTCATCCCGCTCATCAAGGTACTGATAAGGCTGCCACTGAACAGGCTTTACCGGGTGGTCTTTGTCCTGCACAAATCGTGGTGTTATTTCACAAAGCTTAAATATATAGAGTTCTCCGAAATCTTTATAAGGAGATAGGCGCCACGGCAAGGGCCTATCCGTAGACCTGCCGTACACCCAGGCACAGGCCCTTGCATGATGTGCAGCGTTCCACAACAAGCTCGCCGGTATCATAGAA
Source organism: Deferribacteres bacterium (assembly GCA_013152795.1). Lineage (GTDB taxonomy): Bacteria > Nitrospirota > Thermodesulfovibrionia > UBA6902 > UBA6902 > JAADFS01. The sequence goes on along the minus strand of JAADFS010000029.1, from coordinate 6,277 downwards.
CGGTAACGGTTCCGCTCTCCCACCGCATCTCGGACACTTTATGGCAGCGGGCTTACCTGTATCCGTCCACATGTTCTCCTCAAGAAGCCCGAGGTCTCCCTCGTCAAACCATGCACCCCGGCAGTCCGGGCATACATCTATAACAGTGGTTTTCTGCTTCCCGAGACCCGTGGATTTCAAATCAACATCACATCTCGGACACTTCATGGTCATCCTCCTTCTTTAAGGCTTTCCTGCCGCGTGTTACCCTCATCCTGCAATCAGTATAACCGAAAATATCCGCTTTGGAAATTATAATTTTCGACTTATTTTATAACCTTACAATGGTATAAAATATGCCGAAAAGCTTTATCTGCGATTCCTTCAGTTTTAACAGGTCACCCCCTCCCCGGCCCTCCCCCTTGACGGGGGAGGATGTTCACTCAGAACTCAGAACTTAGAACCCGCAACCCGCAACTCTCTGCGATTAAGGTTAAACGGTGCAGGATATAATGTCTTTTGGATTTAAATGCATTGATATTGTTATAATCTAAGGCTACTACTTTAAGACCAAGGAGATAACGGATATGAGTAAAATGGATGCAGTCGTCACGACAAAATATTCAGTGGATGCAAAGTTCAAGTTCAGATGCCACAAGGGGATAAAATGTTTCACCAAGTGCTGCAGCAACATAGAGATACTCCTTACGCCCTATGATGTCATAAGACTGAAAAACAGGCTTGGACTGTCGTCGGAGGAATTTCTGGACAAGTACACGTATATGAAAATCGATGAAAACTCGTCGCATCCGCTTGCAATACTGAAGATGAACGACGATGAGGAAAAAAGGTGCCCATTTGTCACACCCGAAGGCTGCATCGTGTACACCGACCGGCCGGCCAATTGCCGTTATTATCCCGTAGGCCAGGGCACATTCAAGAAGGAGAGTGAAAACGGCCCTGTGGAGGAGGAATTTTACTTCTTCATAAAAGAGCCCCACTGTTTCGGTTACGAGGAAAAGAAGCAGTGGACGATCGCTTCATGGAGGGAAGACCAGGGTGTTGACCGGTATGACGAGGTAAACAAGGAGTGGAAGGGCCTGCAGTTGAGAAAGAATCTCCCCGGGCAGCCAGAGCTTGATGAAAACAAGCAGTTTCAGTTTTACATGGCGAGCTATGATCTGGACAGGTTCAGGAGATATGTTTTTGAAAGTAACTTTCTTAATGTCTTTGATATCGACCGGGAAACCGTGGATAAGATGAGAAACGATGAGGTGGAGCTTGTAAAGTTCGGGGTCAAATACATCAAGTACGTAATGATGCTTGAGGAGACACTGAAGCTCAAGGAAGACGCTGAAAAGTACAGGAAGAAGAAATGAGCCTTACCCGCTGGCGATATTTTTTTTTGCTGCTGTAAAGTCAACATACAAAACTATTTATCAGAAAAAAGGAGGTCTTTTAAATGGACTGGGGTATGAAAAATCGTTTATCAAGCCTGATTCAATCCGACGGCCGCTGTTTTTTCCTTCCGATAGACCACGGATATTTTCAGGGGCCTACAAGGTGCCTGGAGAGACCGGGTGAAACCATCAAGCCCCTCCTGCCATATGCCGATGCGCTGTTTGTAACGAGGGGCGTGCTGCGCAATGCAATAGACCCCGCAAAGAGCAAGCCGATCATTCTCAGGGTATCCGGGGGTACCAGCATGGTGGGCGAGGACCTTGCCAATGAGGGGCTGACCACCTCGATACGGGAAGCCGTGCGCCTGAATGTCTCCGCCGTGGGTATGTCCATATTCGTCGGCACCAAGTATGAAAAGGAGACCCTCCTCAACCTGGCGAAGCTTGTAAATGAATGCGAGGATTACGGCATACCCGTAATGGCGGTCACAGCCGTGGGGAGAGAGCTCGAGAAGCGGGATGCACGCTACCTTGCCCTGTGCTGCAGGATTGCCGCGGAGCTGGGCGCAAGGGTGGTGAAGACCTACTGGTGCAAAAATTTTGAAAAGGTCACAAACGGCTGTCCGGTGCCCGTGGTCATGGCCGGAGGGCCCAAATGCGAGACAGAGCTTGAGGTCATGGAGTTTGTGTACGACGGCATACAGAATGGCGCAGTAGGCATAAACCTCGGAAGAAACGTCTGGCAGCATGAATATCCTGTTGCAATGATGAGGGCGCTCCATGCCGTGGTTCATAAGAAGGCCACCCCGAAAGAGGCCCATGAGATTTTCAAAGAGATAAAGAGCAAGACAAAGAAGTAGGCCTGTCCCGATGCGCGTTTTAATGTATTACAACAACAATGACGTGAGGGTGGAGGAGATGCCCGTCCCGGCGATCGGCCCGGGGGAGATGCTCGTAAAGGTCTTTGCAAGCGGCATATGCGGCAGTGACGTCATGGAATGGTACCGCATCAAAAAGGCCCCCCGCGTGCTGGGGCACGAGATTGCGGGCGAGGTCGTCGAGGTCGGCGAGGGCGTGGAAGATTACAGGAAAGGCGACCGCGTGTTTGTATCGCACCATGTGCCGTGCAATACGTGCCGTTACTGCCTGAAGGGCTCCCACACTGCATGCGAGACCCTGCACAGGACGAATTACGACCCCGGGGGCTTTTCCGAATACATACGCATTCCCCGGATAAATGTTGAACGCGGCGTCTACCGGCTTCCTGATGAGATGTCATATGAGGAGGCCACCTTCATAGAGCCCCTGGCCTGTGTGGTCCGGGGCCAGCGCCTCGCGCGCATCAAGCCGGGACATACGGTTCTGGTGATCGGCAGCGGTATCTCAGGGCTTATTCACATCAGCCTTGCGCGCGCCCTCGGTGCAGGCCGGATCATGGCCTCGGACATTACGGAGTACCGGCTGAGGGCGGCGGAGCGTGTCGGCGCGGATGCGGTGATTAATGCAGAAGAGGATGTCGCGGGGCGGCTGAAGGAGCTTAATGAAGGCAGGCTTGCAGATATTGTGATTGTCTGCGCAGGGGCGCTTTCAGCTTCAACCGGGGCGCTGAAATGTGTTGACCGGGGCGGCACTGTACTGTATTTCGCCGTGCCCGAACCGGAAGTCGCTGTGCCTGTACCAATGAATGACCTGTGGAGGAATGAGATTACACTCATGACTTCCTACGGCGCAGGCCCCCTGGATATAGAGACCGCCCTGCAACTCATGAAGTGCCGGAGGATCGATTTAACGGGGATGATCACACACAGGCTGGGTTTTGATGAAGGCGGCCTGGGTTTCCGGCTTGTGGCGGAGGCAGGGGATTCCATCAAGGTGATTTTTCAACCGCATAAGAAACATGGAGGATAAACATGTCTTTACTTGTTGTAGGCTCTGTTGCATTTGATTCCGTTAAAACCCCTTTCGGAGAGGTACATGAAGTGCTGGGGGGCTCCGCCACGTACTTTTCGACTGCGGCAAGTTATTTCACAGAGGTCTCCATTGTTGCAGTCGTGGGCACGGATTTCCCTGAAAAGCACCTGATGTTTCTGAAAAGCCGCAGGATTGATATAGAAGGCATCGAAAAGAAAGAGGGAAAGACCTTCAGGTGGAAAGGTGAATACGGCTACGAATTGAACGAAGCCCGCACGCTTGATACCCAGCTCAACGTGTTTCAGTCCTTCAGGCCCAGACTCCCCGACAGCTACAGGGACAAGAAGATAGTCTTTCTCGCAAATATAGACCCTGACCTGCAGAGGGAGGTGCTGAGCCAGGTTAAAGAGCCTGCACTGGTGGCGTGCGATACGATGAACTTCTGGATAGAGGGAAAGAGGGATTCACTACTTGAGACCCTTAAACTGGTGGACATACTCCTGATCAATGACGGGGAGGCAAGGGAGCTGTCAGGAGAGCCGAACCTTGTCAAAGCGGCAAACATCATACTCTCATACGGCCCCCGCACGCTGATCATAAAGCGCGGAGAATACGGCGCGCTCATGTTCACGCACAAGAAGATATTCGCGGCGCCTGCGTATCCGCTGGAGTCCGTGTTTGATCCCACTGGCGCGGGCGACTGTTTTGCCGGGGGATTCATGGGCTATCTCTCCAACACAATGAACTTTGAAGAATCGAATATACGCAAGGCCATAATTTTCGGAAGCGTTATGGCCTCCTATAATGTGGAGGCCTTCAGCCTCGACAGGATAAAAAGCCTGGATTATTCGGAGATAGAGAGCAGGTACCGCGAGTTCAAGGGACTGACCCACTTTGAGGACTTGACATAACGGCAAATATTTATTAATTTATTTCAGTCCGTTCCTGGGTGACAGTCCGGCTGAGAATATGATTATGAACGATTCATTGAAGTCTTATGTACAGCAGATAACAAAGCTTCCGACCGTGCCCGATATTGCCCGGCAGATATTAAGCCTTGTTGATGATAATAAACTTTCGGTAAGCAAGCTTGAAAATATCGTAGAGAAAGACCCCTCCATAGCGGCAAAGATACTGAGTGTCGCCAACTCGGCGTTTTTCGGATTGACGATACCCGTCACGACAATCAACAGCGCGATTCTCAGGATAGGCTTCAATAATGTAAAGAATATCGCGCTCGGCATATCATTGATGACCGTTCTTGACGACGGAAAGCCCGAGCACAGGGTCTATTACAAGAAAGTCTTCAGGCATTCGGCGGTTGTGGGTGTGGTCTCAAAGTTTATTTCAGAGGATATCAGTCTGAATATATCAGAAGAGATGCTGGTCAACGGCCTTCTGCATGACATAGGCTATCTCGTGCTGAACAGGTATTTTTCCGATAATTTCACGAAGATATTAAATACCTTTGAAGAAGACGGGACACTTATAGAGGCTGAGAGGGCTGTCCTGGATTTTACACACTCGGACATCGGGACATGGCTCGCGGAGAAATGGGAACTGCCGGGTATTTTCATAGATACAATTCACTATCATCATGCGCCGTCTGCTGCTAAATGGAATACGAAACATGTTGCCGTTGTACATCTGGCTGATTACATGACCACCGCCAACATCGCCCGAATAACCGAGAAAAGGCCTGATTACCCCTTTGACCCCGCTGCACTTGACATCCTCGGGATAACAGAAGAGGACCTGAAGAACATTGAAGCGAAAATAAGGGACAAGGCTTCCGGCAACATATTCGGTTAGTTCATCCCTGATCCTGAAGTAACCGGAAGACACGCCTGACCTGTGCATCCGTTTCTCTTATGCCGTTGCTATTGTCTATCACAAAGTCGGCCATTTTTTTCTTCTTGGTAATCGGCATCTGGGAGCGCATTCTCCTGAGTGCCTCGTCCCTTGCAACACCCTTTTCAGCCAGCCTTCTTACAGCGGTTTCCCTCCTGCAGTAAACGACCACGGTCCTGTCAAAGTACTTGCCGTAACCTGCCTCAAACAACAGCGGCACTTCAAATACGATTACCGCGGAGGGGTCTTCGGCGGATATGCGGGATTCGGTTGTTTTCAGGCTTTTCAGGACTTCGGGATGTATTACTTTTTCGACCTTTTCCCGTTTGTGAGGGTCTCTGAAGATTATATCTGCCATGCGCCTTCTGTCAAGCGAGGGGCCGCCCAGGTGTTTCATGAGGACATCTTCACCGAGGATTCCGGAGATCTTTTTTATTATCCCGGGCCTTTTGAGAATTTCATGAACCGTCTCGTCAGAGTTGAAGGTGTATGCCCCGAGCCTGCCGAACATCTGCAGAACCGTGGTTTTGCCCATCCCGAAATTTCCCGTAAGACCGACAGTCAGCATACGGAAATTATAACAGTAAACCCACCCCGCAAGTATACCTTTGAATCCTGACTTTCCGCCTTCTCAATCGTTCCAGGATTTGTACCTCTTGTAGTTGAATGATGGTATCATAATGTGATAGCATGAATTAATGAACAAGAGGCACCGGAAAACCCTTAATACAATTTTTGAAACACCGGTTCGAGCAGATATTGAGTGGAAAGATATAGAGGCATTATTCAAAGCATTGGGAGCGGAAATTACGGAAGGGAGAGGCTCTCGTGTCCGTGTGGCCTTAAAAGGAGTCAGGGCGGTATTCCATAGACCACATCCAGAAAAAGAAACAAACAAAGGTGCTGTCAAATCTGTCCGTAGATTCTTAAAAGAAGCGGGGGTGATATGATGTTGGAATATAAAGGATATATAGGGAAAGTCGAGTTTGATGATGAAGCCGAGATTTTCCATGGAGAAGTTATAAATCTTAGAGATGTTATAACTTTTGAGGGTAGAAGTGTAGCTGAATTGCGCAGAGCCTTCAGGGAGTCAATAGATGATTATTTAGAGTTTTGCGCGGAACGGAATGAAAACC
>JAADFS010000028.1 GCA_013152795.1 Deferribacteres bacterium | reverse complement strand
ACCAGATCAAACTTGATAATATCGAATCCTGAAGCGAAATACGCCAAACCCGCATCAACATCAATCACACCATCTGTAATATATTGATATCCGTCTAAAATTATTGCATCAACTATAGTAAAATCGGCAATCTTGACTTTTAAAATTGCCGGGGGACTTTGCCATGTGGCAAAGTAGAGATATCCATTTTTACTGTCATAGAGAACCGTGTCGAGATAATTATATGACGTGGTTATTGTGCCTGTTTCCTTGAAATCAGCAATACTGAATTTAATGATATATGCTGGCGCAGAATTTGTACCCATATAGATGTATTCATAAGATTTTTTTACTCTTTCGGTCGTATCGATCTCTTTTTCAGATGGGACAAGGGCAAACCTGCTTTTAAGTCTAACCTCTATCTTTGCCTTTTCTTCAAGGGCCTTCAGTCCGAATCTCAAAGATTTCATACCGTAAATGTTACCTCGCTGTCATCATAGCCTGAGGCCTTGATTGACGCGGTATAAGTTCCGGGCTCAAGTTTGAAGCGGACCTGACCGTTTTTGTCCGAAATCTTCGTAACCCCTGATATCGTGATTTCGGCACCCTCAACAGGAGGGTAGCCCTGAACATCCGCATAGATTGTGATCGTGGCAACACCGTGCTCATATGTGACCGTGACTCCCTCCCTGCCAGCCTCTGAGACGTGAGATAATGTCATGAGTTCGGACTTGTAGAAAAGTCCCTGTGGCTTAATGATTGCCTCATAACTGATACCTGTCCCGCTGAACCGCTTTTTAGTTATCATCGCGATCACGGACTTGTATCCATCGTCACCCATGCCAGCGCGATGGGTAATTGTGACGAGATCTCCCACCTCAAGATGGAAACTCCTCAGATCATGAATGAAAGATACCTTCACAGGGGGAATGGAAGATGTCTTCAATATTGCATCTGCGATTTTCTCAGCCTGCCTGGTACCGTGAATCATCCTGAGATTGAGGGTCTTTCTGTTCTGGCCATACAATATCTTTGATACAGGATTATGCTTTGTGATAGATTGCCTCGCCTTGCCGGAGACGAAATCGTAAGCATAATTAATCGTGATCTCATTGGTCGGACGTCCGGCAGGAGAGAGGAGAAAATCCTCCATTTCATCTTCCCTAAAGGAATAGCGCACGTAGATTTCAGGAGGATCGTCCGCGTTCAGAACGATATCTATCTCGTTCTGTGATTTCGTGTAAAGAATATAATCACGCTCAAAGAAGTTCTTGCCCGCTATAATAATATCGGCATCTGAATTTTTCAGTTGCGACCCGGCAAGGACAGCATACCGTGAAAATTGTCGCGAAGTAGTGCCTTGCAAAACAATTCCACGATCGAGATATGTCTTTGCACCCAGGATGAAGTCTGTCTCTCTCCCTGGATGAGCATCAAGTATGATATCCCTGTCAATATCTCTTACAGCCACATCAACCTCATCACGGATTTGCCATCGCTGATCATCCACCTTGCGTGAATATTCATGGCAAGGTCATCAAGGAACTGCTTCACGGTAACAGATTCATCTAAAACATATCCTATTTTGAGGTCTTCCTTGAGACAGTCGGAGTAAAACCTCGAAATCTCCCCTGAATCTATAGAGTTTTCATCATACCCCTGAATCTCCAAAAACACATAATTGATGATATCAGCAGGGTTTTCAAGCAGACCTCCAGTTTTGACATCGATAACGCCCTTACATGCAACAGAGACGCTTTTATCGTACTGTGGATTGTCAAAGACCACGCAGGCGATCGATTGACCGGTCTCGTCCTGGTAGGATGTATATGCCCGATACCCAAAGGTTTTGGGTTCTCCCTCGACATAGACCTTTGATATGCTCTGAATAGGTCTGTCAGAGACGTGATATATCGTCCCCGATTCATCAAGGGGAGTGCAGGGAACCCTGCTGCTTGAGAGGTCCCCGATTACGATCTGAAGAGTTGAGATATCCCGGGGATTCCTGTAGATACTCGTACTTCTGAGGTTGAGGGTATCAAACAGGGTAAGGCGCCTCGTCTTGCCGGCAGGGATATCTTCATGGGCCTGCAGGATGAATGAACGCTCCTCCTGCGGCTTAACGGCAACGATAAAGTCTCTGTCAATGTAATGTTCGAGGCCTTGAAGGATGCAATCCAGTTCTGCCATGGCATGGTCAAGTCCTCTGAGCACGGTATACCTGTTTTGTGAAAGGTGGGTCTTGCCTGCGAGGATGGGAGCGCGCTCAAGGGGTGTCTTTCCGGAAAGGACAGTATCTACTTCACGCCCCGGGTGGGCGTCGAGGATGAAATCCCTGTCTGTGCTCAGAGTTTCGTGACCTGCAAGTATGATATCCCTGTCCGATTGCAGGGTCGTGTACCCATGCAGTATCGCATCCCTGTCCGATTGCAGGCTCGTATACCCGTGCAGGATTGCATCCCGCTCCATTATCACAAGTGCCATCTACTCAACCTCTTTTAGCTTCCCGCCTTATTTCTGTCCGTCCATCAGGGAACACAAGTCGTGTCAGCCTGCAATCCGGATATAATGAGATGAGTTTGTATGCCTTGGCCTGTATTCCTTCAGGCTCCATGGCCATGGAGACGAAAAAATCGAATCTCAGGGGCTTTTCACTCCCCTTCCTTGGTGCAGCATATCTGTTACCACGAAAGTTCACCCACAGGTCATCCATTTCGAGGGATTTGATGTTTGCGAACGAGCCTACAGTCTTGCCACAGATCACCTGCCCGTTCTTCAGACGGGCAAACCAGTCATGAGTCGTCATGTATCCTCCTCCTGTTATTGAGCATCGAATTCAAGTCTTGCCCTGACCGCCGTCTTCAGCCCCTTTGATGTGGGTGAGAGGGAGATGCCGATATAGAAATTGTGTATGGAAGCAGATGCCTGATCGGAACAGATCAGGGCATTTGCGTTACCTCCGATTCCTTTCGAACTGTCCCAGGCTCCTCCGTCTCCAGGTGTGTCTGACACCCTGTCCTTGTTGATTGCGGCCCCGTCGTGCTCAAAGGCGACGGCTATGACTCCGGCAGGAGCATTGGCGGGATCCACAGCATCATAGAAAAAGAACCTCACGTTTGACAGGGCGGTATTGACCGTGTCGTCCTGGTATGACCACTGAAGCGTGCAATCATTCTGCCCCACGTTTGTTGTATCAAGGGTAACCGCGGCTCCCCCCATCAGAGATACCTCTGTTGGAGAGATGTACTTGCAATTGCGGATATGGTCAGGACTGCAAAGGTCTGTAGACATGGTGCTGTCAGTCTTGTGTGTGCTGTCCTGAAACGTCCCCACTGAGATGGATTCGCCGAAGTTCGCAGCATTGAACCCGACACGATCCGTGCTTGTGATATCGATGTTCCAACCCACCCCGTCATATCCTTTGACTCCAAAAATTTCAGCCATTTCAAACCTCCTACGCGTTAATGTTTAGAGTTAATTCAGTCTCGGTCAATTGCCAGTCGTATACAACCCCCCTGAACAGGAGGATATCCTCGAATCCCGTATTCATGAATATCTCAACAAGTTTGTTGTCAGGCAACTCTTTTGCCAGACGCCTCGAGAAGTAATACTCTTGATTCCTCAGTGTTACGGATGTGTTTGCAACCTCGTAACCGCCGTCCTCTGACATGCTTGTGCTCAAGTCGCCTGCATTGAGAAGATAATCATCCTCTGTGTATGTTTCCGGCTCCTGAAAATATACGACGACCTTGTATGCTGGGTTGATGCCCTCTTCAATCGCGTTTAAGCTGTCAATGCTGACGTTCAACATTACTGAACACCTATGACTGGAAGCTTGAGGCTGAACAATCTGTTCGCCTTGGGAGCATTGATATCTACAGGGCTCTCGACCTCAATGTTGTCAGTATCGATATATGCCCGGATGCAATCCTCCGGGTAACTGATGTTCGCCACGAAATAGAAAGGCATGTCATTGTTGGTCTTCAGATAGTCGATCATCTGTTCAAGGGCCTCAAAATCGGCATTGTATATGAAAGAACTGTAGTCTATCATGTACCCCTTTCTGGCATACTTCAGGAGACTGAAGGGCTCTTTTGCCTCCTGTCTGGACATATTGTATTGACGCATCGGCCTGATGCTGTCCGCATCGAGGCTGAGTTGCATCCTTGTGCCGAGAAAGACATACCCGATTGATGTTTCCCCAGAGATTTCCAGCCTGAAATATTGTGCTGTGATGGGCGTCCCAAAAAGTCTGCAGATAAGAGAGGTCGGCGAGATCGTTTCAGAGTATTCAATAACGCTGAAATCAGACACATTTGAGGCCTTGAAGACAATATCAGTGCCGATATCGTGCATGTCAATCACCAGGGTATCGATCGTAACCTGAGAGCTGAAGGCGAACGTAACATCACCGGGTCCTTTCCGCCTTGTGCGGCCCGGGGTAGCCAGGTTGCTCGCCTTGTTTTCCTGGATACAGAGCACTTCCCAGGTATCATTCTGAATGAACGACGGACTCACCCCGAAATCAAAGGCTATCTGCAGGCCGCTATCAAATGTCTGAGCCTCTTTCTTGATGTCGAGTGGAGATGACCACGCTCCCCCATCCTTACGCCAGATCCAGCGTCCCCCCTCAATGGTGAACTCAAAAACGTCACCGACATCAAAGGGCACTATACCGTCTTCGATCTGAAAGGATAGTTGCGGGGTGATGTACCGCGCTGGTGTTTTTCTGTCGAGAAGATAGTCAGGGAATTTGTCTATCTCTCCTGAAACTTCCCAGGTGTATGTATCATCCCCGTCCCGCCCACCGGTAAGGTTAAGGTTCTGCCTTGCTACTGTCGGCAGATATGTTATATCTCCTACCTGATATGTCTTCTCATATACCACCCCTCCGATTTCCACTGTTATCTTGTCACCCTCGACAAGCGTGCCCCCGCAAGGAATTGAGACAAGAAGGGCAAACTCCTTTGTGTTGATGTAATCATTACCTGACTGGACAGTTGAATAGTAAGGCACATCCGTGTATGCAGGCAGATATGCCTTACTACCACTGATCTCCCAGTAATAATCATCATCGGTATCCTGGTAGCAAGTACCGATACCAATGACATTATTTTTTTTTACGCCATAGGTCTGCTCATAGTTGAGGATCGCATCTGCAAGTGTCTGGTACAGATCGGTATCGAATGTCGCATCCTTGAGATAGCTGTATTTGCTTGATGGCTGTGTGTCGTATATCCACTTTGATCCATCCCATGATGCCCAGGCATACTGGGTGAAAGATGAATTTAGCATTACCAGCACGGTCTGGGAGTTTACAAGCGTCTTATACTGATCCACCATTGCTTGAAGGGCTGATGCATCCTCCTCAGGCAGATTCATTATTCTTTGAGCGAGGCCCTTGAAGATCTCTACATTTCTGTCGATCAGTTTCAAGAACTGTTTTTCGTATGCTTCACTGGAAGACCCTGCAAGATACGGCTCCTGCTCCTGCCACTTCTCTGCCATGCGGTTGATGACCACGTCTGTCCAGAAGCTCAGGTCCTGAACAATGTATGCCATTCCTGTCTCACCTCCTTTCTCTTCAAATCCGAGGCATTTATCCGAAAACCCAACGGGGGGACAATAACATTCCGGCGGTTTTTTCTTGTATGTCAGCTCGAGTGTTTGCGGAACTGAGTTTATCCCCATGCGCAGCGAAAAACATATTGCCGGAGGATCGACCCCTGCATCCCTGGGGGCATAATCAATCTTGTAGCTCCAGTTTTCGTTCACCTCCCCCCAGTTCTTAGGCAATTTTTGCGGAATTCTGAAGCCGACAGGCCCCAGGTATGCATACTCTCCTGTTCTCACTTGCCCAAGGTCCCCGCTCGATGAGCCCTTGACCTCCCAAACCTCATCTCCAACGTAGGCATTGGAAATACAGGTGATCCGGATCAACTCTGTCTTTGCTTTATCGTTGCTGACCTCTATGTCCTGAAGGTCCCCGGCATATTCAGATGATTTCTCATCCCGGTATGGAGGCATGAAGTATGCCTCGGTTTTCGTTGAAAACTCTCTTACCGCCGGACTCGTAATACTGCGTGATGTATCAATGGATGAGTCGACCGGTTCTATCAATCCGGATGATGCCTTAACCTTCTGCCAGAAATCGGCTATGGTCACAATGTCCGTATACTCTTCGGTTGTAGCGCCGTCAGTGACGGTGATGGTCCTGCCACCGGAGACGAAGTATACTCTCTCCCCCGCCTTCACTTCATACTGAATAGGCAGGATGAAGTAATATTTCCAGACTCCCTCCTCAAACTTCTTGTACTGCGTGTATATATGGAGCCTGTCCTGACCGAAGGCCAGCCTGTGAGCATCCTCTGGGACAAACTCGCCTTGCAGGACCTTTGTGTCGAAATCCCACTCCTGTCCTTCCAGAGCAGTATCTCCAACCTTCAGGGGCTTGATGACGGAATAATCACTCGCTGTAAAGACGAGTGATGAATCATCGATTAGAAGGTATATTGCGTTCCCGGATGCCCCGGCCTCTTTCGCCCTGAACCTGTAACCCTCAAGCTCTATTTCCGCCTTCCTGCTCTCAGTGCCGGTAGAGAGGCACAGGATACGGATCTTTTGAGCCTCAAGGTTTGAGACAGCAATATCAGAGATCTTGCCTGTGCCGGCACCGCGGAAGACCGGAGCTGACACGACAGGATCCTGCAATATTGAATCGAGGATCTTAACCTCATAACGGGCATCCTTGTCCCCGCTATAGTTTCCGTAGAGCCGTATGTTACCGTTGCCCTGTTTTCTGAGAGGATACACAAGCGGTGCACGGGAACTGGGGGAAACATTACTCGTAATAGCTGCGTCAACAACCTTGTTATACTCCTGGTAGATATATGCCTGCTGACCGCTCATAACCTGATCCCTTTCAGCCTGAGTTGTTTTTCCCATTCCGGGAATACGATATCCCTGAGCCAACGCCTTGTTGTTTCAGAGTCGAAAGTCTGTATCTTGAACACGGAATCAAGCTTTATGTCTCGTTGAACGCGCACTTCCGGAGACAAGGATCCGGAAATAGCTGACAGGTTGATAGATGCAATGCCGGCCACTGAGCTCTTGACCTTGCCGGCCATATTCTCTGCTGTTGTTGTAATAACGCCGGCATACTTCTCCCACCGGTTTTCCTCTTTACTCATTGACTCCTCTGCCTTTTTAAGCTTCTCCTCGTACAGTTTCCGCAGCAGGTCAATCGCCTGCCTGTATTCAGGCGAATCTGCAAGGTCCTTGAACTTACTCTTCAGCTTTTCAAGCTGTTCCTGGTACCATATTTCAACGAGGCCGACACGGTCTCCCCTGAGCCGGAGCAGTTGTTTCCGATAGTCCTCTATGGTGTCCCTGAGGTCATCCATCAAGCCCTTGACGTACTGGATATACTCCGCGACCCGGCTGGCCCAGTCATAGATGTTTGTCCCGACCATGTCGACCATTTTGCGGCCGAAGAGCTCTGCCTTCCAGAATGTCTCAGCTGTGCCCCTGTTGATTGCATTCAGGAACCCCTCTATCTGCGCACGAACCTCTGAAACAGTAATTGCAAGGGCATCGCTGGCAGAACCGAAATACTGCTTGACATCTTCGAAGGAATTCATCACGAGTCCGCCGATGGCATCATACATCCTGCGCGTCCTCTCTGATATGATGCCGGCCCATACCGTCAACTGCTCCGACCTCTCTCTGAGCTCAGAGCTAAAACTGTCCGTAATCTTTTTCTCAAGAGCTATAACAGCATGAGAATATTCGATTGCACTTATAAGTCCCTGCTCGTGATATTCCTTCAACTTTTGCAGTTTTTCAGCCTTCTCTATCTCAGCAAGCCTGATGCGGTCATCAGTCAGATCAGCTACGAGTTTCTGTGCCTCTATCTCCTCATTAACCCTTGCTTCATTGATCTGGGCCTCCGACCTGATAACCTGGATCTCGAGTTCCTGCTGTAGTCTCAGACGTTCGGCATAGGCCTTCTTGTATCCTTCGCTGTCAGTTCCTTCAATCTCTGCTATCTTCTGAAGTGCTTCAGTGGCAAGTTTGATCCGGGCCTCATAGAACTCTTTTGTTCTCTGAAGTTTACGCTCAAGCACTTCCGACTGTCTCAAGAGGCCCTGCTTGGCCGCCTCATCATCGAGTGTATTCTCAAGGTCAAACTGGTTTTTCAGGGTATCAAGCCTGAGTTCCTGGAGTGACTTCCAGTTTGTGAAGGCATCCTCATGCTCTTTTTTGATGCCCTGGGCAAGCTCTTGCTGGATCTTCAACTGGTCCTGGGCGGATTGTATCTTGATCTGCTTGATCTCCTCCTCAATAGCCTTTACTTTGACGGGGTCAACATCCGGGGCCTCCTTGAGGGCCTCGATCTCCATCTCCTTGAGCCTGATCATCTCCTCAGTATATGCCTGCTGCCTGCTCTGCCTGAACTTCAGGAACTCCTCAAGGGATATCTTCCCCTGTTCATATTTCTGTTTTTCCAATGCGATCTCATAGTCGATATTGGCCTTGAAGGTGGAAAGTTCCCTGCTTTTGATCGCAATGTATTGTGAGGAGCCCTCCTCAATTGAATCCATCAGTTCTTCGTATGTTTTTTTCTGCTTCTCAACCTGCCTGCTCTGATTTTCTATCGCCCTTGTCGACTTCTCCGTCTCTTTTCCGAGCTTTTCCTGTGCATCCTTGCCCTTGAGAATATCTTTCCGCACCAGGGCAAGGATTTCCCTGTGCCTGTTCAAAGCCGCTATCTGCCTGTCTGTAGCAGTAGTGTCCGCGGCGCCGAGGGTGAAGACCTTTTTTGTCAGTTTCCACAGTTCAAGCTGTTTGATGCGGTACCAGATGAAAAATTCATCCAGATAGGTCATTGCCACCTCAGTCCACTTGCGCACAACCTCGAATCCACCGAGCCATTTTCCGAACTGCCAACCAAAAGTGAAGGCAGCAGTTATCAGCCCGGCTTTCTTTGCCAGCCCGCCCAAACTATTATCTATTGCAATGATCTTTGCGGGTAATGTAGTCATAACCATGCCCAGATTCTTGAAATATTGAGCAATCCCGGTACCCATCAAAACAGTTGCAGCTTTTTTTAATGCCATCAATTCCCTGCCTATACTCAACGGCAGCCCGATAATTCCCCCGAGAATGACCTTCGTCATCTTGAAATACACAAACATCTCGATTAGTACCGGGAGAAAGGGTCCAAAAATATCGATTACTCTTACTATGACCGCTCCAAGCCGCACAAACATGTCAACCAATCTTCCGATTGTGCCAGCAATTCTTTCTCCCCAGGCCTTCAGGTTCCCACTTTGTTTCATCTCATCAAGCTTTCCAAGTACGCCATCGATGATGCTTTTGAGTTTTTCAAAAACCCCTGTCTCACCGATGAACAAGGCAAACCTCTCCCATGCCACCCTCAAATTTGACATGAGCCCAGCCCATGAATTCATCATTTCCTTGCCCCGGCCGCCATACCATTCTTCCAGCTTGCTCATCATGGCATTGATGCCCCTGGTGGCACTGATATTTCCCTTCTCAATCTCCTTTGTGAGCTGGCCCATGGACATTCCCATTCCCTCTGCCATGGCCTTGATCGCGGTAGGTATCCTTTCCCCGAGCTGTTGCCTCAGTTCTTCCATTGAGACGACACCCTTGCCTGCCATCTGCTGTATCGCAATGGACGCAAGTTTCAGGTCCTCATCGGTCCCTCCAAATGAAGCGATCGCATCAGACAGGGTCTTGAGTGATCCGCTCATGGGATCCAGTCCTGCCACCTGCAGCTTGATGTAGGAATCCTTGAGCGCATCAATTGAAAAAGGCAGTTTAGTTGAGATATCGAGTATCCATTCAAACGCCTCTGCTGCCGCTTCAGTAGATCCCAGGAGCCCCTGGAGCATCAGTTTTGTCTTCTCAGCGCTTGAATTGATCTCGACAAAAGACCGTGCAACTCCGGCTATACCCACAACAGCAGCTATACGCTGCATGTTCTGCATGAACTTGTCTGCAGTCCCGTTCAGGCCCTGAAGTGTGTCGTGATATGCCTTCGAAGCACCAGAGAGTTTCTTGATGCCGTTCTCTGTCTTCCGGACAATTTGACTCGCTTTGTCCTGTGCGGATATAATTAAATTAACAATGGAGGTCATTCATGCTCCAGTCGGTGTTGATATTTTTATTCATCATCTACCTTTGTCAATTGTTTGCCAGGCTAATTGCCCTGCCTGTAACCGTCATCTTCCGTCCTGCAGGCCACCTGCTTGCCTTACTCATATGGCCTGTCATCATCATTTTGTATTTCCTGTCCTCTTGAAATCTCGCAGCAAGTCATCTCTTCCAAGCTCCTTGCCGGGTTTCAGGTTGTCCGTATAGTTCTTCACGTCCTTATGGCCACCCTGGGCGGCAACATGAACAGCCCACGTCAGGCTGGACAATTTCATGTTCTCAACCCGCATGACGCTTTCGGCAAACAGCTCGATCTGCCCTACCGTGTAGTTCTTGATCTCTTCCCAGCTGTGTCCTGCCGAGATGAGTATCTGGATGACGTCTGCCATGTTGAGCTCAATTTCTCTACGACCTTGAGGATGTTTTTTTTAGTCTCCTCCCTGAAGTTCTGCTCGACAATGATGGCCAAGAGGCCTATGCCATCATTGATGGATATCGTGTCAAACCATTCCCGGGGCTTTTCGAGCACCAGGCCCATGATATTGAGCATCTCCTCGAAGGCGACGTCAAAGAGGGTCTTCCAATTCTTGATATCTCTGAGCTCAAGGCCAAGATCAGAAATTTTCAGCATCAGTGATGCCACTGCCTCGGAGAAGATATTCAGTTTGCCGAAGGGAACAGGCCTGACAGTGACCTGTTCCCCAGTCTCGAGTATGTACATCTCATCAGGCAGAAGGACCTTCAACTCGTCGCTCATCAGACCTCACCTCTTTCGACGATCTCAAAGAGACCATCATAGTCAGCATGAGAGAGGAACTCCATCTCGAATTCATACTGCATCCAGTCCTCGCCTATCAGAGAGAGCTCTCCATTCGGGGCAAGGCTGATATAGCCCTTGACGTCGAGGATCTTTCCGACAGGAGGGTCTCCCACAAAGTATATGTGCCCCTTGACCGTTGTAGCCGTTGCAGCATTGACCTGCTTGATTGTGGCGTCCGGGTAAGTGAAATCAACGAGCAGGGATTCCCCGTCAGTAATTGATCCACTCGACAGGGCCATTATGAGCCCTGCACTTGCGTCAAGCTCATAATCGGTGCCCTTAACATACGTGGTAGTGCCACTGTTGTCTGTCACGACAACGCTTGAGACATTGACCTTGCCGAGGGCGACCCAACGGTCGAGCAATGCAGTGACAGCCTGATCGGTTGCGGATCCGGCAGCCTGCTGGGTCGTAACAGTCCCGGCTCCCATCACAAACATGTTCAGGTTGTCGATGTTCGGCTCATCGAGCGTGAACCCTCCAGATGCAGTCTGCTTCGTCACGATCTCGGCATCCTTGACGGATATCCCTGACCTGTCCGAGTAATGCTCCTTCTTTTCGGTTGCAACGGTGACCTTGAAGTCCGGGCAGTTGCCCAGGTCCTTGTACCCCTGCTCACCTTCAGGCCTGAAAAGGAGTTTTCCTTTACCTATTGTGTATGACTTTCCCATCTTTCACCTCCGTAGATTTTTGGTTGAAAATAAAATGCCTGGCCCAGCCACTATAGGCTCTGGCATCGTGTGCCTCGTATTACAGCAACCTGAATATCCCTCTCGCGACAGTCACATCATTGTAAGTCCCGTCACTGCAGGTAATCTTGACATTGTACGGACCTTTTTCCCATGAAATGTCCGTCTGGAATATGTGATACCATTTCCCTGTCTCCTGCTTCGTCATGGCGGCTCCGTCGACCATAACAGTGCCATCCGGAGCAGTAACGGTCACCTTGGGTGATGTCGGATCGAAATACGCAGGGCCTCCGAAGGGTTCATTTCTTTTGAACTCAGCCTCTATCAGTACAGGAGTGCCTCTGTCGTAAGTAGCCATCTACAGCCCTCTTGAAATTGCTGTAATGTCAAAATATGAACTCATGCTTACCTCGGGGTTTCTCAAGTATTGTTTTGCTTTTATCAGCACGTCTACATAGGATTTCAACCCACTGATTTTCGCGTAGACCACTCCGAGGCTCTCTACCAGCGAAAATAACAACTCAAGGACCCGCTCGTTTCCGTTCGGGTTCTGGAATGCGGTCAGGATTGTATAGTTCCCGACAGTATCCCTGACCCTGCCTCTGACCTCATATATACCAAGGGGCATCACCGTTGCATCCCTTGTGCCTTCGAAGTGATCATTCGGATAGGGGCCTCCCCCATCGACCGGAGCCATCACTATATCGAATTCCTGCGCTGTATCCTGATGGTGCAATGTCAATTGGCCGTCGATGCCATAATAATCCTCTATGTACGAGGAGTCGAGTATTCCCAACTCCTCGTCAGAGTCTATCACAAGGTCAAGGTATGTCTTTTTTATCGCCTCTGTAGCCATTACCTTCCGACCACCGAATGCGTAATGGTGGGTCCTGATGTATCAAGTGTTATATCACATGCAACACTTACCTGAACCCCTCCGGATGCTGATTTTAAAATGATATTGAACGATTTGAGTCCATCTCCGGAACTCAGGTATAGGCCTCCGGCCTCTGCGGTCGCAATGTCCTTCTCTGCCTGGTCGGTCAGACCGGCATCCCAGAAAGCATCGGTTCCGGACAGCTCAACGTGTGTAACGCCACCCTTGTTTGTCCAGCCACTCAGAATTACCAGGGTCGGACTCGGGTCGTTCGTAGTCTGTCCCGTATAGCTCTTTCCGTCGATAGCGATATAACTCGCCCCTGCAGGTGGACTTGCGATATAGTTCGTGTCCTCTGTCTGCGTAGACGTGAGGCCATCGTCAAGATCGGATTTGTAATACGACACGCCGTCAAGAACAGACGGTGCCGTTCCGGCTACCCCGGCATATGCCCATGCAACCTGGTATGAGATCGCAGTCTGGTTTCCACCGCCTGAAAAAGGGTCGGAGACAAGCGTGACATTCGTGGCATCAACAACCGAGGCAATCTCGTATATCCCGTCTGTAATGGCTGCATGTGAGAGATATATGAAATCTCCTGCAGCCAACCCGGTTGTGCTTCCTATTGCCAGTTGCTTCAACGTATCATCATAGGATCCTGCGGTCCCCTTTTCAATGACCGTTTCAGCCGGGTGCAGCGATGTCAAAACCGAGTTTGTGATCGGGAATCCGGTAGCATTATCGATACCGACATCATTGACGTCGGCTACATCCATGCTTTCCGGGGATATGATGAAATCAAACCCGAGTCCTTTCAGGATCGGATCGGTTGAATCCGTACCAGCACCATTAAGCAGCAAGAGTCCCATTATTCACCTCCCTCAACAGATGACGTACTGCCGTTCCCACCCTTTGTGATCCACACGAATGTGTTTCCCAGCTTCTTTTTCTCGTATCTCCTCTTGAACTCTTCCCTCGCCTTTGAATAGTCGAAATCCCTCCTTCCATCCGCCCTGGTTCTGATATATTTCGATGCGAGATCCTTGTATATCAGGTTGCACTGCTCGACCGAAAGCCTTCCACCGTCAAGAATTCTGAAAACTTTCGGAACTTCATTGAGAGTTTTCCATCTATCCATTGTGACCTCCAAATATGATATTGATCCCGTTTCTCAAGGAAAGGTTGCCTTTCACCCCTCCACGTCGGATCACATCCCTCCTGATCTTTGCATTCTTGAGCTTCGCGCACTTGGCGCAAACTGCCAGTCTTGGGATTGCCTGCACATTGTATCCCAGGTCTACAAGCTCACCACATTTACATTTCATCACCAGTCTGCCCATTCATCTCCCCACTATTGACTGTGTTATTGTCGGTCCTGTTGTGGCCGCTTCTTCCCAGAAAAACCCATATTCTCCATACGACCACGACTCTTCCGGAGCTGCACTGATTATTTTCACCTTGTACTCACCGTAACTCCAGCCAGTCTGAATCGCCATCAGGACACCGCCAATCCACCTACGTATATTCCGCCGGTAGCGGAATATGTCGAGATGTAGAGTTTGAGGCGGACCTTCGATGCAACAGCCGCATTGATAGTCACTGACAACGAATCCCAATCGGTTGCGTCCGCACGCTGTGCGATGAGAGTCTCCGCAGAAAAGACGCGCTCGACTGTGTATGCGTCATTCGCAGAGTATTGCGACACGTACTCCGCCACCAGCCATAGATCGTCTTTCGCCGTTGAGGCGTTGAGGGTATTCCCGGTGTTGTTCTGGATGTATAAGGTGTACGTCCTCGCCCCGTTGACCCCGTCTTCTTCCCCCGTGAAGATATCGACGGCCCACTCCTCGATGAAATCGAATCCGCTGACGTTGGGGAGGATTTCCATCAAATCGGTGGTCTTGCCGGTAGGATCGGCGACGGAGGGGGCATTGGTGTCGCCCACATCGACATTGTGGATCTCTCCGCCGCGGAACCATTGTTTCTGCCTGCCGAGCTCCTTTTGGAAGTTTTCTATCGATACAAGCTTTCTGGGCGAAACGTAAGAAGCATCTTCAACATACCCATTCGTTCCTCCCAGTTGCACATCTCTTCCGAAGACCTGCCCGGAGTAATATATTGCTATGTCTGCATCCTGGTTGGCGCCTTCAACGCCAATGTTCACGTTTTCGAGGATAGCTGTGCCCCCGTTGACATCAAGTCCATATCCGCCGCAATTGTACACAGCCACATCCTTCGCATATAGTACCCCTTTGGCACCCACGCCTATCCCATCGCGAGTGTAATATGCCGTAACCCCATCGTTCTCTGCTGTGACCCTTTCAAGATACAGATAGTCAGTAGTTTGTCCTATGCAGCGTGCAGAATAGGTGGTCTTGAACAGACACCCTATGATTGCACCTGCTGCCGAATATGCAAACATTACGTGCCCAGCACCGTCTGCAGTATCCTTGAACTCAAGATTCTTCAAGATATTGTAATTGTCAGCATTGAAATATATGTTGTACGCACCGCCTGCAAAGTCAATCACATACGGAGCATCCCCATCTGCGTCCCAGATGGTGCGCAATGAGCCTATATCGGGGCGCGTGGAATAATCATCATCTTCCTGCATGGTCGAAGCCCCGGCAGAAGTACTCGTGCCGGAAAACTTCCGATCAATAATAAAGCATCCCACCGTGCCGGAGGGGATGTTTGCTGTTGCGGAGCCGCTCGTGCTGGTGATTGTTTCGTTGTCCACGAACGTCCCTTGGACGTTCTGGAGAATCAGGGTCCCGGAGGTCCCCTGATCGTCGTCATACACGATCACACCGGTGGCACCGCTTGCGCTTCCGGTGACGGTCTCACCGACGACGAAATCCGCCGACTGGCCGTCATAGGCCAGCTCCTGCCCGATGTGGGTGATCATGTACCACTTCCCGTCCGCGTCGAGCCTGATTCGGCGCGTCTGGTGCTCGCTCCTGTTCGCAACTATCGACAGGCCCCACACGCAGGGATACCCGTTGACCCAGTTCCCCGTGAGGGTTTTAGCAGCCCTCGGCCACCCGATTCTCTGAATTGGAGATGCTCCTGTGCCATCTCCTGTAGGAGCAATGTCACTTACGGGGTATTCGCTACCCCCTCTGCGCAGCCACACAATATCGCCTGCGGCCAAGCCGCCGGCCTCATCTGCATGCTCAACAGTCTTCCAGTTCGCAAGCTTGCTCGCCGGACCCGAGCCGCCTGCGCCAGTGTAATTGCTGACAAGCACGAGATTGTTATCGTCTGTGATGCTGCTCACCTGCGCCCAGACGTCCGAAGTCTCGTCCGCATCGAGGCATATCCACGCCCCGGCCCAGAGCTCGGAGGTGAAGGCCCCGCCTACCGCGGAGACCGCGGTGGAGCCGTTCGTCATGGTGATGGTACCCGTCAAAGCCGCTTTCCAGGCTCCCGTGCCGTTCGTATCGTCGCCTCTTGTGCTGTCGACAAAATAGTCAGCCATCGTCCACCCCGTAGAATTTCCTGCCGATGCAGATCGTCTTGAACTCCTGGAAGGTCATATTCTTCCCGGCACGGCGGATGATGTGCTGCAGGAGTTTTTCAGGCTTCCAGTTCAGCTCAGGATGCTTCGCGTTAATCGTCACGATGAGCTGCTGAAACGTCACATCCGGCTTGCTCCTGATATATTTCACTATGCCCTGCAAGAGCAGTCTCACATCAGCTCCCTCGACCTCAAGCTCATTGAGGGGATTGAGCCTGTACTGCATCCTTGCCGCGGCCTTCTGGATGCGGGCGTCTATTTCCGCCTTGGAGGGGTTTGGGGCCGCGAAGTGGAATGTCTTCGTGGTCTTCACGTCTCCTGAAAACTCGACGACTATATCCACTCCGCCTCTCTCCGGCCGTCTTGTCCTCTCAGTGCCTGTGATTGCCATCGTTTTGACCTTTCTATGCTGCCTCAAGACTCGCACTGACATACACGGGCAATTTGATATGTATGTCGATAGGGTTTATATCCCCAGCCGTTACATTGTCGGAAGCAATGTCCTGCACAATCTCAAAGCACAGTCTGTATCCAGTATCGATCCGTTCGTTCAGCTTGTCTATCAGGAAGCCTGCCGGCAGGGGGACCGGACCGTCTGTTGTTTCTCCTGAAACAATCCGAATCGTAGCGAGCGGGATATCCATGTCGCATTCCTCACCAACGTCAGTGATGGATAGGTTTATCTCCCCACTTCCGCCATCATTTCTCGTGATTTCATAAGCTATGCTCTTCACGGTCAGGTCCTGGATCGTGTTCTCGGTGACCACAACGTCTACAAACTCCGTTGAAGTCTCTGCCCCCGGAATCCCCACGAGATCTGTCTCAGCGGTCAACTCTGTGGCCACCTCCACTGAATATGAACCTATCATGCCGCAGCTCACCAAAAGGAATGACAACACAATCATGCATACAAGAATAAACTTTCTCATGTTACCTCCTGTCGATCGTCAATTTCAGGCCGAAAGCCCCGCTGTCAGGCCTCCAGCCTACGTAAAACTTGATTCCCAGCCCGCGATATGAGATGAACGGAAAGCACACCGGCAAGTGCTTTGTCTTCAGAAAGGTATAGTTCAATCCGTCTACAAATACATTCTCCGTGGCTTTTCCATGGGCGGTGAATTCCTTATCCGCAATCCCCAGTACATACCAGAAAAAATTATGGAATGGATTACGGAATCGCCAACCCCGCCGTCTTTCATAGTTGAGCTGCGTCGGTTCAAACCAGTCCGGTGGCTCCGGGTCGTCGATGTTGCCGAACCACCAGATCGGATTGATCTTTTGTCTCCAGCTTATCTTCTCTGGCATTACTTTCCCTTATCGATCGTCTTTCTTATGATGGACTCAAGCTTCCCGGCCGGGCCAGTCAGACCGCGGCCGGGGGCTTCGACCATGGCCCTCTGCATTTTCCCGCGATGCCAGGCCGTGACCCCAAGTACCGCCCCGGCAATGCCCCACATCGGAAATATGGCGGACAATACTGTTGAGACAGCGGTCAGAATCTGAGAAATGTTATCTACTTCCCCTGCAAGCACCTTATAGACCAGAATGCTGAGAATTATCATGATCCCCACCATCTGCACAAAGAAGGCAATCGCCGACAGAACTCCCCACAGGGGCCTCCAGAATGCAGACCATTTCCACTTAGCTTGTGTCTCGGCCTGCATTGTCTGGTTGACGGATTGCAGTCTTGCTGTATCGGCTGCAAGCCTGTTTGCCCTGTCCTGTATGGCGAGGCGTTCGAGTTCGGTCTCGTGAGACATCTCGAGTTCCTTGAGCTTGACCAAGGCATCCTTATCCTTCCTGAGTATCTCATATACCTTCTCTGGATCGTCCTCCCCGAGCTTGCCGCCGATCAGGTCCGCAATCAGGTCGACAGTTTCCCCGGCAGGATTCAGGAGGAACCCGCCAAGCCTCTTGACTCCGTTCTCGAGCAGGAAATTGCCTATCTTTTTCCAGGTCATCTGCATTGCTCCTTCTGCCACTGTCTCCAGTGGCACATGGTCTGGCATACTTCCGCACGTGCTTCAAGCTGATATTCTTTGTCACTGAATAAGTTCTTGCGTACAAGACATCCAGAAACAGCACACCATGAGTTCGGGATACGAGCGCTGACCCCTGCCTTGAGGACAACTTGATTTCTTCCACGCCTGCCCTCAACAAAGGCATCAGCAAACATGTAACGAAGCAACGGCCAGATAACTGCTATACCCTCTTCAGCCATCCCCGGATGAATATCCTTTGACTTTCATCTTTTTCAATTGTCTGCAAGTAATGCATGAACTGAAACCCGTTCAATGCTTTCAAGAGCGCATCCGGATACGGATAATTGTTTACTGCAGCGAGCGTCTTCTCGCCGATTATTCCGTCCTCGACCAGGCCGGAGTCTTCAAGCAGATTCAATGCCTCTTGAAGGAACCTGCCTGCCTTTCTCGGGCTTGTGTTGACTGCTGTATCGAAAATCTCCTCTGCAATGCGTTGGTTTTCAACTAAGTCAAGGTTGAGTTTATCCCAGTACTCACGCCGGTAGATCTCTTTTGCCCTCTCTATTGTCAGGTTCTTGATGTCGACATCCGGATGCCACCTCTTCGATATGCCGAACCTTGTTTCCCCCCCGCGGTCGAGAGGGTTATTTGAGTATCCACCTTCAAACTGCAGTGTCTTTGTAACGGCTTCTTCGAAACGTGCCATTTCACCCCCGGGGATTATTGCAGTTTTCCGATTATCTGGTTCAGTTTCGCTATCGTCTGGTCCTGCTTTTTATGGATGTCGGCCATGAATCTTTCCAGGGTCGACAATCTCGATGTTGTGCCTGCAAGGCACTTGTCACATGATGGAGCTGTAATTGCGATTTTCTTGTGAGAATCGAAATCCTTCTCCATACGGTCCACCCTATACTTCAGGCCGAAGAAACTGCCTATGGCTCCGACAATGGCGCCAAAAAAACCGGCGATAGCTGTTATCATGCGCGGTTCGTCCATTCATCCTCCTATCTGTCTCTCACGAGCACTTCCATCACAAGAAAATATACCGGATGGAATTTGCCCTCATCGTTTGTCGAATCAGCCGGCATAATACCCATCGGCCGGTCATCCGGATGTGATGTCTTGCGGCATATCGCATCCTCAAGCAGCTCCTCAAACTCGATCGACAATGCCACGGCCTTATCTTGATCTTCCATCCGGAACCCGGCATACACAGAGATGCCCTGTTCCTTCTTCGGTACCATTCCCTCAAACGACCGCCTCACATATGGCCGGGTGACCAGGGCGATCGGCAGATCAGTAATCGGGATCTCCTTGCGCCACCTGAAAACCTTCTCAACCTTCAATGCCTGCCCGAAATTATCCATGCAAAACTGCTGAAGGGATCGATTGTTCTCAATCCTCACGGCAATTGCATTGAACCTGTCAAGAAAGCCCACTTCTCCTGACCTCCTCGTCTATCTCCTCCGCAATGGTATTCCGTATCCTGTCGCCCTGGTTGAATGCATCAAGGGCATCCTCGAGATACGGCCTCCTCCCATACTTCTCGGAGGAGCCACGTCCTTCATGGATGACCATCGCATATTCTGCCGAGTTGTATACCATTGCCTCCATCGGACCGGCCGTGAAGGTATGATCGCCTGCTGTCTTTGTCTCGCCGGGCCCCAGCCAGTCGAGCATCCGCCTGAGATGCCCGGTACGGACAGGGACAGGGTATCCGCCGGCTAACGCCGCTCCCTTTGCTTCCAATCCGGGACCGGAAAGGAACTCGTATGCCATGCGGTGGATTCCTTTGACAACCCTCAAAAGGCCGCGCTGGACTGCATCGGGCATATGGTCCGCGATTTTATCGAGACCTTCTATGATCACCTTGTCTCCCTCTATGGTTACATTGAGATTGAGCATATCCCCTTAACCTGAGACTTCAAGCCCTCCAGGCCCTGATGTTTCCTCGAAATGCGATGTCTTGACAATGCCGAAGCTGTAGTCTGTATCCCCTGTGAGTAGACTGATCAGCTTTTCCGCCTCGTCTTGGTACCGCTGCATCTGCTGCTCTTCGTTCCTTGTGCTGATCTTGTCATCCGAGGCTGTTACGTTGTTCAGGACCCTGTTGATGCGTCGCTGTAGGAGCTCAGAGGCAACAAGGCATTTTTCAGCCCGCTTGACGTAGCCGGCAGTAGGACTCGAGGCTGAATTGTAAGTTGTCGAACCTATGACACCCTCGAGGATGGCACCGGCATCGTCAATGATGTCTTGAATGTAGAGTTCGAGGCTGGACTCGTTGTCCAGCCCGAACATCTGAAAAGTGAAACCGAGGTCCTTGATATTTTCAACTGTCACCCGTGCCATCTCTTAGCTCAGTGCGCATCTCCTGTGCTGTTTCTTTTGTGCGATTATGCCGTTGTAGGCCCCCGTCCAGACATGGGCGGCCCCGAGGATACGCTCGTCTCTCTGTGCAGGACGCGCATTGAAGTCCTCCCATTCCCCGCGCTTGTTCTTTCTGCCGGGGAGAGAGACATAGTAGCTCGTGTTTGCAACCTTCGTCGAGCTGACAACAGCGCTGATGTTGTAGATGATCTGGTTGTTGTTCTGATTCGGGTTCACGAAGCTCGAAGCAATAGCCTTGAAGATCCTGCCCCTGAGTCTCGGATTGCAGGTGATAACGAACTGTTCGTTTTCATCCACGTCAAATCCTATCTTTTCAAGATCTGTGAGGATGCTGGCACAGGCGTTGTTGATCGTGAGAACATCGTCGGTATCGAAAGGCTCGTCAATGCCGGTAAGGTTAGAGAGCAATCCGTAGAACAGCGTTGCCTTCTTGCCCCACCAACGCCTGATCGTATCCTCGAAGAGCTCGTCAATCAGGTAGTATTTGTTGAAGCGGAGCCAGTCGTCGAGAATGTTCAGGCCGCCGGTGAACCTCAGGAACCCGACGTTTGTCTTATCGCTCGACGGTATTTTGGACATCTTTGCCTCTTCGCCCGGGTTCTGCTGGTAGAAGGTCACACCACCGGAGACATCCAGCACCTCGAAGGTGTCACTCGTGCTTTCCCTCATGTCCACTTCATCGAACAGGAGTTCATACCCCCGGTCCGGGTTTTTCACCGTATCGGACATAACAAGAACGACAGGTATAGCCCCCTGCAGGTTCGGGTCAGCCCCTGATATCTTTGCCCCTGCAACTTTCTGCTGATTGATCTTCTGCATGAACGTATTTGCCGCATCTACGATCATCTCCTTCTTGTCGTCGATATGTTCGATGTCGTTGATCTTCGACCAATCAAATATCTTCCTGCCGTAGATTACTCCTGCAAGTGGCATCCAGGCGAAAGCCACTGATGCCATCCCGGCCCCCTGTGAAGGAGTGCCGAGCACTGCAAGGGCGAGTATTGAGGCGAGGACCATCAACCCCCATATCCCGAATGTCTGTAATCCTCTATTCATCTTCTTTCTACCTCCTTGTCGTTTCTGGAATCGTTACACGCTCAGGCAGGCAACGCTGAACGTATTGTCTGCCGTAGCCGCTGCAGCAAGAGTGACCGTGATGCTTCCGTCGGCATTCACAGCCACGTTGTCAACAAGCTGGTCCTGGTTGCCGGTCGGATATATTCCGATCACCTCAGCTCCAACAAGTGCCGTATCAGCAGCGCTTGATCCTGCTGTCGTCCCTGCAGCTACAGTGACACTTACCTTGCGGATCTTCGTCCTGTTCGGCTCAAGGAGCACCAGCAAAGTGGTATCAGATGCAGCGGATGCCTCTATGCACGTCCCGGCCCTGGTATTGCCTCCCTGGGTTTTCGTCATAACTCCTGCGGATTCATCCCAGTAGCAAATCTCCCCGGGGGAAACAGCAAGGTTCGCCTCTTTCGGAAACTCCGCCTTGCCCTGGTATGCATATACGTTTTCGGCATTCGCGTCTGCGTCATTGACTGCAATGAGGACCTGGCCGTTTACGACGATGACATCTCCCTTTGCTACGGCAGAGTCGTGCGTATATGCCAACGTTCTCACATTCTGTATTGTATCTATGATGGTTGCTGTAGCCATCCTTTAACCTCCTTCTTTATTTGATTTTCTGATCCGTCTCAGCGATCATCAATCATCGTCAGGCACGAGTGGATTTGTCTTTGCATTCTTGTCCCGATTGTCTGGATCCCCGCCCTTCAACTGGCCCTCATCGGGGAATTTCTCCTCGACTCGCTTCTGAAGCACTTCAACTTCTGACTTCAGAAACTCGACAGGAAAGCCGGCGGCAATCTCGCGGGCCTGTTTCTGTCTGTTCTCGTCATCCGCGGGCAGCTCCTCAAGCTTGGTCCTGAGAGTGACATAGGAATCGACGAGCTCCTTCCTGTAGGCCCTGCCATCTGCAGCGAGAGGTTCAAGCTCGGCTACCTTGTTTTCAAGCTCTTTGAGCTTCGCATCCTTCTCATTGAAAATCGCCATGATCTCGTCTTCGGCGTTATCTTCAGAGAACGTCTTGCCGAGCTTCAATGACAATCTTTTCAGAAATTCATTCATCTCCTTACCTCCTTTTTTCTCGGTATCTATATCCCCGGACTCTGTCTTCTGTGCCTTCTGGGCTGTTGCGCCTGGTTGAGCCCCGAGCCAGACTAACGACCCCTCTGTGGCCTCGCCCGGCGGTACATATTCCCAGTACAGAACTGCTCCGTTCGGATCTGCCTTGACTGCGTTAAGATCAGCAGCCCTGAAACCTATCGACACATGCCGGTATATGCCGGCGTCCAGGTTCGCCATGATCTCCTCGTTGAAAGCTTCTCTCAACAGATACATCCAGCCCCAGAGGACCTTGACGGTCTCTACCCCAGCCGGTAATCTCGGTGTCTCACCTGTAAGCTCGACAAACCTTTCCGGGGGCATCTCCTCTGTAGCGGCGTCAAAGAACAGTCCCCTCCCAGGGCCGGGCCGCTCGTGGCCTATGAGAAAACCCTTGCCCGGCAGGGTATCTGCGAACTCATCTATCAATGCCTCAGGGAAACGCTCGTTGTCCCTGTCGATGGCATTATGGGCGAGAAGAAACTTTCTGACATATACATCTTCAGCAGAGAGTTCCTTCAATGTATACGCATTGATCTTCGCAAGCATCTCAGGGGATATTTCCGCCCCCATGTCTGCAGCCTTGAGGACCTGTATCTTCCTGTATATCTTTTTCATATCTTTACGCCCTTGGCCCTGAGTCTCTCAATCACATCCTCACAGGTGACATGGTCCTTCTCTTCTGCCTCCTTCTTTCCCTCAACCCCGGAGCCCTTGAAATCTTTTTCCGTATCCGTAAACTTTGCTGTCTGGCCGTGCTTGAGGCCGTTATGACCAAGCTCCTTCAGACGCTCGTCAGCCGTCGTGATCACCCCCTTACGGTTGTCTCCTTCGATGAAGAAGAGGATCTCATCTGGAGTCGTCAGTTCCAGGATTTTGATCTTCGCATCTTCTGCCTTCATATCTCTTGATTTCATATTCACCTCCATCATTTTTTCTGAAACAAAAAAGCCCGGTATTGCTTAATTTATAGCAGATATAGTCTGAAAATTCGATACTTTCGTGTCAGTTTATGTCAATTTCTGCATCTTGGGCATAACCCGAAATCCGGTTCATAAATCTCTCCACAATATGGACATCTCACGTTCATCCCTCAACCTCACTTTCCGAGGGCCTCGTTGAACATCTGCACCTGGGATGGGTATCCTCAACAGGCACCGGCACATTTTCGATCTCATAGTCTCCTTCCAGGGCCATGCAGATCGGGCACGCATCAGGTGCAGGAGTGAACTCCACCATCCTTACTTTCCACTCCTTCCACTCATCGAGCTTTGCCTTCTCTGCAGCCATGGCAAGCTCTGAGCGGGCCAGGCGTTCCCAGTCAGAATTTGCATTGCCGAAAAGCTGCTTCAGCCTCTGTGCCACAATTTTCGGATTTGTTCCAACAATGACCATGGCGTCGAGTTCAGGGAGAATCTTGTTCACAATGTGAAGCGTTGCCCTATTCTTTACAAGCTCAAAGCCGGTAGCATACAGCTCCTTGAGTATCTCGCTGTTTCTGATGATGTCAAGGATCGGTCTCTCTGCCCCTACCATAATTGCTGCCTGTATGAGGCCGAGAGAATAGGCAAGGTCGTAGTAGAATTTGACAGCAGAGTCCTCAAACTTTGCTGGATCGTATTCATCGACCCAGTCTCTCAGGGCCTTCATGATTGCAGCCCTCTGCTCTTCCGTATACCTGAATGCCTCCTCTGCCGGTATCTCCTGCTTGCCGAGGTCAACCTCGGTATCAAACCCAAGAATCATGAATACCTTGTCTCTCAGCTCCGACCAGTCGTACTTCAACTCATTTTCGTAATCGTGCTCTGCCTTGTCCAGATCCGGCCAGTCAAAAGGTCTTCTAAGTTCCTTGCAGCCCTCATGGTGTACCTTCTGACATCCACATGATTCCGATCCACCATGTGACTTCTGCCCCTTCTTGCTTACTTCTGCCCGCTGGCTCTTTTTGGGTATTTCATCTATCGGTATCCCTGCATTCAGGTAATACATATCCGCCTGGGCGTTCAGGAACCTCGCGCGGGCCTGTTTCTCGATGTCATGCAGGTTGGCGGTTTCGAACTCTATCCACCAGTCGCCACGTTTCCAGGTCCTGCCCATCAGCAGGAGCTGTGTGCTGATCAAGCGCTCGAAAAACGGCAATTTTGCCGCCTGCCGGGTTGTCACATCCTGCAGGAGCATGGTCACCTCTTTGTCGGCCATTCTCTCCGTCGTGGACCAGTGGAGTCCGAGCATCCAGGGCGGCAGCCCTGTCTTGGATACGATCTGTTCCAGCACGTGCCGGGCCGGAACCTCCATCTCGAGTACCTGCCCCTCTGCCCCGATGACCTTTATCTCAAAATCAGAGTCCTTGTCTATTACGGAGACGAAATCCATGGATTGTCCTTCTCTTTTCTTCCTCACAGAAGTATCAAACTCTTCTGCTATCTTCTGCCGCCTCTGCTCAAGCGTATCAGCGCCGAGGGTGCGCTTACCCGCCTTGTAGGTAATCTGAAAAGAAGGGTCCCCGAACCGCTCCCAAACATTCAGCAAAGAATTATGCATCGTCACCAGAATCTTTGAGACGAATTCCATCGACCGCATGATCGATGTTCCGTATGGGTTCTGGTTTTCATTATTGACCGAAAAGTAGAGGAGGTTGTCAGGTTTCAAGAGTCTCCAGTCGAGGTCTCCATCTGCTTTTTGGTATATCTCTATACTGGAATTTTTGCGGGCGAATTTTATGGTCTTTGAGTCAGCCACCCGGAGCTGGATAATGTTTGTGCGTTTACTATCCGTGATGAACTCCCCGAGGCCGAATCCCTGCTCAAAGGCCTCGTTCGTAATGTTTTGGTGGAAGGATTGAAGCCCCTTCTGCATATCATTGACTTTCACATCCTCCATCCAGTCCCTTATCTCGTCAACCATGGCTTCATTATTGCCCTTGACAACAATATGCCCGTCAAGAGACACGAGTCTCCATATAGCTGCATCAATAATCGGGATCGCCTCGCGTAATACCTCGTAGAAATCTGTCTCTACTTTCCGGGGGACCCAGTTTCTGAAATACCGGGTATATGGTCCCTGGCCGTTGGAGGGTCTAAGCTGGGACCTGAAAACCGCTGTCGGTGTCGCTTTCTTTATCTCGAATCCGAATATTCTCAATACCCTGCCCCCACTGAAAAGAGATCCTCAACCGGTTCATAGAGTAGATGAGCAAGTACCTGCACCCTGTCTGCATCAATAAGATGGTCGTCTTCTTTTTTGTAGATCCTGTGTTTGCTCCCCTGTCGGCAGGTATGATTCGGATAGAAGAATGCAAAATCCGGATCAGGGGGATACTCCAGCTCCTGGCGCTGCATCTTTTTGACGAGAATATCCGTTGACAGCTCCTTCAGTGTGATCCTGGCGGGCTTGCCGGTCTTGGAATCAATGATCGGCTCCCCGTCTTCATTCACATTCTCAGTCGTGGACTCAAACATGAATCCCCTGAGTCTTTCGTCATATCCCTTCTGCTCATATATCTGCAGCCCCTGAAGGTCGTGAGCCACAGCAGAGCCGGCATTGCCGAAGTCGGTACCCCAGATAATATCAGGCCCGTAAATATCGTCGATTGCATCAAGGGCCTGGCACTGCTGGTCGTAAGTGACATGCCTGAGCTGGAGCCTCGCAACTGTGCGCTCCCTTCTGCCGAGTATGAGCTTGACGATTATCTCCGTCGGATCAGAGCTGAACCCGAAATCACCACCGCCACGCTTGAGCCCCGGCATGCTGATATAGAAATTCCTGATGAATCTCTTGAACTCTGATTCGCCGCTGTCATCCAGCTCAAAGAATTCAGAGACACTGAATGTCGTATCCAGCAGTATTACTTCTCTCGGCACCGGGCCATCCTCTCCGGGGACATATTCGCATTTGTAGCCGGTAACCCTGACCTCTCCGTGCGAGGAGTCAACAAGTACCTTGACCCCCCTGTACTCGGGGATATCCTTTATGCAGAGTTTGAACTGATGCCACGGGAAGACAGTATTCTCTGGATCGCCGTCCTCTCCGAGGACATTGTGCCTGTATTCCGGAGAATCCTCTCCACCGTACTGTTCGATATAGAACTTCCGGCGCTCCTCCGACCAGTAAGGAGCCGGCATGATGGTTTTCGGCCAGTGGAAAAGCTTGAACTTAATATTTTTGACATGGCGTGAAACATCCTGGAATGATTCAATCTGCACCTCCTCTTCTTTCTTGGTGCTCTTTGCCCTCTGTGCCAGCTTGTGGAATTCGCAAGAACGGTCTCCGTCGGGCACAGAGTATATCTTTGCAATACATCCCGGCTTGATTGCCCGCCAGAACTCTGACCATTGCTTTTTGTTTTTATCCTTAACCGCCTCGTCCTTGATTGCAAAGGTTCTTGCATGGACTCCCCTGTAGGCCTCCCCGTCATGCCCGGAGGGTCTGAAGTCTACTTTGAATCGGTTTGAGAAATAGAAGGCATGGTGCGGATGCTTTTTCCATCTGACAAGGGCGCTTTTGAGATCAAGATTCCATAGCATCTGATCATATATTGCCTCAATGATTTCATCAAGATGAGTCTGTTGTGGTGCCCCGATCAGAGCAGATCCATTCCGGGTAGTATATGCCTTCCAGAGAGCGTAAGCGACGATTTCCCTTGTCTTACCGACCTCTGCGCCGCATTTATGTATCGTATGTCCAGGATATCTGAGGGATTCCTTCTGGTAGTCCCATAGGGCATATGGTTCTTTATGGTCCGGGTCTTCAGGTTCCCTCAAAAAGGCAGTTGTCCATAATACCGGATCCGCACAGATACAGGCGAGCTGGAACTCGTCAAGGCTGCTGAAGGGAGCAGGAAATTCGCCGCGGCTTATCTGGTGCCATGTCCAATCGAACCGCTGAAGGAACCTCTCGAAGTCCTTCTCGGGGACAAGGATCCCTTTTTTGAGATCATCGATTTTCAGGGGTTCCATATCAGCCACTGCTGTCATCTTCATCCTTCTTGCCCTTCAGGTTAGTTCCAATCGCGCTCATAAGGTCGGCAATACTCTTGATGCCGTCGTCCTCCCTGCCCGCCCGGGCAAGCTGCCGGGGTGTGATCATCATCTCCTGCGGCGTAAGGCCGAGGTCTGCTATAAGCTTTGGAAGGGCCAGAAGGGCGGGATGGGGCTTGAGTTCCTTGCCGATGACGTTTCCGTCTTTATCGACCTTCTCAGAATAGACAACGACGCCATCATCAAGCACCGCCTCCTGAAGCTTCCTCACTATCTCTATGTTCTTTGCAACCTCGAGGGCTGCAAGGGCGTTGAACTCATCGAATTGCTGATTGAGGGCTGCCTTCAGTATTGCGTTGAAAGCCTCAACCACATGCTCCTTTTCAAGGCACTCCCCTCCAGGAGCAGTTCTCCCCTCTTCAACGATGCTGCAGGGATACTGCGGACAGGTGGACTTGCAGGGCCTCATGTAACGCATAACGAAAGACCGGGCATATTTGCCATGCTTCCAGGCGTTGCGGGCACTGACGGCCTTGCCTTCGGGAGTTGTGGGACCTGTTGATTTACGGGCATTTTCCTGTCTTGCCTGGAGGGCTGCTTCAGAGAGGGTGTATTTGCGACGCCTTACCTTGAGCCGCTCAAGGGTGGAGTCTGTTCCGGGGGCTTCAGAGGCGACCTGGTCAGCTTCGGACTGCCTTGCCTTCTCAAGTGCAAGCCGGCGCTCAAGGTCATGTATGCGTTCAAGCTCAGAGGCAAGACCGGTATCTCCGCCAACGAGTTTTTGAGCTACGTTGACCTTGAGCTTTCTGAGAAGCTTCTCTAATGATAAAGTTTCATTGTGACCGTTTTCCGCCAGTGCCGACCTCCAGAAGACAAAAAGCCCGGTGCGGTCTTTCCAACCACATCTGGCATTCCGTGCCTCTACGAGAAATCATATCATAGAGGCACCTGGAGGTCTATGGTTTCGTGTCAGTTTATGTCAGTTTTTATTTTCTTATATGATGTCTTCAAGTATATTGATCGCCTTCTCGGCCTCATCTCGTGCTTGTGCGATGAGTTTGGATTTGAATGCACTTTTAGTCTGCTCCATGAGTGTGATTGATTGCTTGACATGAATGATTGCAAGATAGATATCTTGATAGCGCAAATCTTCGTGGGCCTCGGCGTAGAAATTGATCATTTGTCTGCAAGCATCACATGATTGTATGTGTGCTTGCAGTCTCTCAGGTTTCAATTTTCCATCTGTTATTATACCGATTTTTTCAGGATCGGCGCTACAGTAAAGTTCGATCATATGTACCTCCCACTAAAAAAATGGCCCCTGGGTTTCCCCAGGGCCATTTGGTAAATCAATCGTCAAACTTATATAAGTCGTATTTGGCTGCGAGCCTGTTATAGATATCCGAGGCCCACTGCCATTGAGGACTCGTTCGGTTATATTCGAGAGCTTCCTTCAAAACTTTCAATTCTTCGCCATTTGCTACTACCATAGCTTTTCTCAAATCTCTCTCGGTAATTTCTAAAGCGTGTTTCATGGAATCCTCCTTTCTCCTGCACCTTTCCCGGTCTGGGGATCCGGGACCGGTCAGGAGACCGGTAATAAGGCTGTCAAAGACAGCTATAGTTATGCTGATATAACTTCCGGCAAAGCAAGCTCAATAACCTTCTTGTCAATCACCTTTGACGCAGACAGGACTTCAAGCCCCATAATTCTGCCATCCTCGTCAAAGTCTACATGCACACCTGGCTTTACAGTAACCGTCTCTGTTACCTTCTTGCCAGATTCGCAGAAGTATATGTATAATGCATCGGCCTGATAATCGTATTCTATCTTCACTTTTTGCCTCCTCTGGGGAAACCACTGCCATATCTTGCCTTGGCAGTTATCAGTATCTTTGTATCCCCTTCATACTTGAAATATACCGAGACTTCCTTTTCAGGATAAAACTTGTCCTTCCAATATCTATTATACTCAAAAACATAGACTTTGCCTATCGTGCCTTCCTGAACATCCTCTGCATCCCATCCATTCTGAAGTGTCATCATCACTTCATCCTGGGTAATTCCTCTTTCTTTCATTCTATGCTTCAAGTGTTTTGTGATTATCATTTTACCCTCTAAGCCTTGGGATTTTTTCATACAATATAATCCTGATCAAGGCGGTAATGGATATGCCCCTCTTCTGAGCCTCTTCCTTCAATATCTGCTTCTCTTTTTGTGTCAGCCGTATCATTACTTGTGCCGTCTTGTTCTCCTTCATGCTTTAAGCTTATCACAATTGCTTTACATTGTCAAGCAAAATATTTTTATATGTTTATAGTTATTCCTTATTTTGTTACTATCATCTCCCCGTACTCCCAAACCCTCCCTCTCCCCGCTCGGTGGGATAAGCCTGGTCAAAGTTTTTAAAATGATCCGAATCAACAATTAATTCAACAGGATAATCTTTGCTGAAAACCATCTGGCAAATACGGTTCCCATCCTTAACGACAAACTGATCCACGCTATGGTTGATCAATATCGTGGAAACTATCCCCCGGTAATCAGGGTCCACAAGGCCGGGAGAGTTCAGGACCGTGACACCATGTTGAAACGCCAAGCCGCTGCGAGGTCTTATATCCGCATGGCAGTCCAGAGGCATGGCCATCCTGAAACCCAACGGGACAAAGAGTCGAGCACCTGGTAGTATAAGAGAATCTCTTTTTGGAGTAATAGCTATTGGAGTAAGAATAGGATCATTATCCTTAGGGACTTTAAGGTATGCCTTGCAATCCCATCCTGCCGAGTTGTGCTTCCTCTCTGGCAGATATCTCTCGTCGAAACTGCAGATAATGATCTTGCCTGACGGTTGACTGTTAATCGTTTCCTTAACAGGATAGAAACATCCTTTAGCATCATAAGTTTCCCGGTATGAGCACTCAACCATACCGAACTCACAATCTGAACAGTTCCGGTACCTGGCAGGCTCACACGCAAGAACATACTCGCCGCATGCGCAGAGATTATCAAGCGCGCAACCACATTCAGTGCCAGCAAGGCCGTCAAAGCCTCGTTGCTTCAGCCAGTCTTTGAGGATGTCTTGCACTGTTTTTTTGTCCATTTGTCCTCCTGAATAAGGTTTTCTTAATTGTTAACAATTCGCCTCACCTGCCTTTCCGACAATCCATACAGGATCGCCAGTTCCTTATGATTGAACCCCCGGAATTGCTTCCTGATATATTCATTCCGCCTCTGTATAAGGATGCTCCGGATTGTTGGAACGGTAATCCTTCTGCCCTGGCCTAACTCAACAACTATGGCGTTGAAAATTCTGTCTCCTGTCTGTTCTCCAAGTTTTTTCCGCAGGTATGCAAGTAGCTGATTGCAGGCCCTCATGCTGTGCAGGCACCGATGCGGGTTCCAGAAATAAATCTCTCCCCCAGGGCCCTCCTCATACTTCGGCATCTTGAGCCGGCTGCCTTCGCCGAAAATTCGTATCGTCTCGAGATAGATATCTTCAGCGAGGTCTTCAAATCCAATATGCCGTATAAGCACCCTTCTCATTGATTCCCAAATTTCAAGGCTGTATCGTTTACCCATCAGCCCTCCCTTCGAGTAGTTCTTTCCAACGCCTGTCCGGTATGGCGGTTTTCTTCAGCACCTTCTCTGATATTGCAATGTATCTCATTGTTGTCTTAGGATCGCTATGCCCCATCAGATGCATGATCTCAAAGATATCCACCTTCTCCACCGCATGGCCACAATACAGACACCTGTCGCGGCCGGCATCGTAAAGGTCGGTGGCAAAGGTGGCCCTCAATTTATGTACAAAGGCATCAGAGGACCTTATGCCCACCTTCAGGGCATATTTTTTCAGGACATTATTGACCGCTACCGGAGACAGGCCCTCCAGGTTGCCTCCATGTAGTCTCACGAATACCATGTCATCAAGCCCGGCTCCCTGTGCCATCCTGATTGTCAGCCACTGCCTGAGCACCTTTGACGGGTTTGTTCTGAGTGTCACCGTCCTGCTCTTTCCGCCCTTGCCCATGATATTCAGCCTGATGTATCCGCCATTGTCTATCACATCCCCCATTCGGAGGCTGCAGAGCTCTGATACCCTGAGCCCGGCCCCGTAGAGGGTCATGAGCATTGCCAGATCCCTTATGCCCATCTCTGTGTTCGTATCAGGCATTGAGAAGATATACCGGAGCTCCTCGGTTGTGAACTTGACAGGGAGCTTCGGGGAAAACCGCGGAGTAGGGATCCCGCTTGTAGGATCCTCATGTACTATCCCGATGTATACCAGGAACCGGAAAAAGGATCTGACAGCGGCCAGCTTATTTGCCCTGGAGGAATTCCTGATATTGCCTTTCTGATAGAACAACCACTTCATGAACGCATCTATATCCGACCTTGAGACCTTACCGGGCTCCAGAGGTATGTCATTCACCTCAAGCCACTCGAGAAACATCTCAACGGTCCTCCGGTACCGCTCCACCCCACTTGCCTGGCGGCCCTTATGGATTTTTTCATGTTCTACCCAGTGCTTGATATACTGCCTCACTTGTATTTCCCCTCCAACAGATCGCTTACCTTCCTCCAGCCAAGGCCAGGCACATAAGCCTCCCAAAAACTGTTTTTCAATCTCATCTCTTCAATAGCAATGCATACCTTGCGTTCAATAACCTCCATAAGCCTTCTCATCCTTTTCCGAGCGAAATAGATCGCTACTATCTCGTATTCATACATCAGACACCTCCAGCAGCGCTTGAAGTTTCGGCCTCCCCCCAGACCCCCCACCTTTTAAACTGATTATCACCATACATCAAACCTCTTACAAACCATAGAAAACCTTTTTCGATGTCTACCAATTTACAGAAACCTATGGAGTCACGGCACTACACCTTATACCCAATTTTTGATAGGGGGGGTCCCCTTCACACACCACCTGAGACAATCAAAAACCCTCACATTTAACCTCTTATCGCACTTTTAATAAAACTGTAATCCACAAACCTATTAATTTTATTGACTTTAGATATCTGATTAATCTCTGTTATCGCACTTTTTATCATTTTATGCAGTTCTGTAATTTCGCTTTTTTCGGTTCGTTATCGGCCTTGTCCTTTCCCTGCCGGCACAGAGAAAAAACAGATATCAACCTAAAACCTAATACCAACAACAATCTTATAACTATCTTCAAACTGAAAAAAGAACCGCGGAGAAGGCATTTTTCAGAAAGAAGGGCCAGAAGCCGCAAGAAGGACAACTGCACCCTTAAACAGGCAAAACCCTCCGCAACAAAAAGATAAAATCCCGATTTTCAGCAAATATCGCCGGTTTTCATGATCAAAGCCCTCAAAAACATGTCGTGGTGCAGTTGACCTTCATCTTGACAGTCTATAGGGCATTTTTTTAACTGCACCACTGCACCATCCCGGATAACATCTTGATTTTTAAACAAAAAATCGTGGTGCAATCCATTTTTAGAAGGTTTCGGGTGCACCAACATTGCACCATACTGCACCACGGTTGCACTCAGATTGCACCACCGCTTTTTCTTTGATTTTCTTTTATTTTCTTTAAATAAATAATAAATACTAACTCGGTGGTGCAGTGGTGCAGTTGATTCTGAAACATGCCCCCAAACTTTCCCCGAGTGGTAAAAAAAAGAAAAAACGTCAAATTTGTTACCTTTAGTAACACTTGGTGGATGAAAATCATAAATGAACTGCACCATATTCATATCAACTGCAACCCCTTCAAATAATGTTTAGATCAAAATCATCATCTAATAAACTTTCTAATTCTATTGAATTGATAGAGTCTATTAATAAGTCGTTTACATCAAAATCAATTTTCATGAAAAAGTATTTAAAGGGTATCCCCATTTTCTTAGCCAAATTTAATTCGTTAAGTGTTCCTTTGCTTTTTCCATCATGGAATAAAAGACAAAAATCTGCGCCAGTTAAAATCTGGACAGATCGCCTGTGAAACATTCCTTGACGATATTTTGGATTTGGCCAATACAATTTTATTGGTAGGTATAAATCTCTGGCCGCCTCAATAGCCAGGTGACAGATACCTTTTATTCCACCTGAGGTCCTCAGCTCTTTAATTCTTTCAATACCAAGAGCCTCAATTTCTTTTTTGATGTTTTCTTTATATTTTTGACTGATTAAAGTTCTACTTCCAAAAATAACTACTTTCATGTCAACTGCACCCCTCTAACCCATGATCAAGGGCATCAAATATTCTTGAAAGAAACCACCGGCCTCTCGGCATATCACCGGGCCGGTGGTGAGTCCCGCCATCAGGCCGTTTCTGGAACAAGACATAAACCTCTTTTGCCTTTCTGATGATCTCTTCATCGGTGAATCTGGTTGCATAGCGGGCCCTGTAGAGTTTCGCGATGTCTTCCCAGTAAGATTGAGGCAGCATGTCAAGCAATAATTGCATATCTGTTCATCCCTCGCTTTGCTATTTTGCTATCGTCTTCCTGAATTTCCAGTATCTCTGTCCCTTGATAATCTTGAAATATGGCTCCTTGCCGGGTGCAGAGATGATCTCCCAGCCACCTTTTCTGAGGAGATGTTTGTCGTTACTCAGCCGGGCTGAGAAGACACTGGCCTTCTCGTATGGATTACGGAGGCCGTTGTTCCTGCAGAACCGGTCAAAGGCCTGGCAGATCTCACTGGATGTTGCAATGAATTCCACATAGGTGATCGTGTAAGGCTCCCCGTTTTCGTCCTCTTCAACCTGTGGCTGGGTTTTTACCACTTCGAGCATGTACTCAGGGTGAATGTATACAAACACCGGATCAGCATGAGATGAGTGAGGTTCCGGCTCAAGCTTGCTGTCTTTCATCTTGATCAGGTACTCGCGGACGAGACCGTCCAGGAGCTTCAGGATATTGTTGCTGGTCACCTCAGTGTCCTTTGCCTTGGCGTCCTGGTATTCAATCCACCGCTTACGGATCTCCTTCTCGCCGGTCTCAACACCATGAAGAGAGTGATCCTCGTCATAATATGGGATGTAATTTAGGAGCCTGTTGAGCATGACCATTAGGAGAGACAGGAACTCATCGGTCCTGTTTTTTGAGTGATTCCGGTATTCCTTCTTGAGGATATTGATATAGTCCTTCCGTTCACGGAGATTTGGAAGCACCTCGCCGTGAAGGAACTTGATGATTGCGCTGAGCATGAGGTCACGGCGCTTGATAATCTCTCTGATGACCTCGTCCTCAACAAAATCATCGCTCTTGAACCTGAATCTGAAATCTATGTCATAGGTCCTGTTGATCAGCTCCGGCTTGGTGAACGGCTCAATTGCCGTGATCAGTACCAGGGCCTTGGGCTGTTCCTCGGTGGTCTCGGATTCTGTGCCTGCGGTGCGTTTCTCCTTGCCTCCTTTCGTGGCGCTGAGTAGCAGGAATTTGAGGATGCTCTTCGTGAAATCGTCATGCTCGAGGTTGTCGATGATCAGCAGTGGATTTTGACTCGCCACGGCATAGGCTGCCGCCGCTGAAGGGTCCCCGAGGTGATCGCTACCGTAAATCAGGAGAGAAAGGAGCCTGGCAGCTGTGGTTTTTCCTGAACTGCTGGCTCCGGAGAATTTCATCAATGCCATGTAGGGTGTGAAGTCCAGAAGGAATGCACTCATCAGCCAGCAGATGATGAGATATCGCTGTTCCGGTTCACAGGTGAGATTGTCGAAAACGAGTTCTTTCAGGAACCTGAGCCCTTCGGCCATGTCAGAATCAGGCAGGAAATTCACCGGCAGAATCTTCCTCGAGGATTTCAGCAGGATCCCGTCCTTGTTCAGTCCGTTCGGGATCTCTTCGATGCCCTTCGCGGATATCTTCAGAATCATGTTGTTCGGTGAATTCAGGTTCACGTAGATCGTATCGGTGTTTCTGTCAGTGTGTATCCAAGATGCAAGGTCGATCTGGCGGCCGTTGTTGTAGGCGTCCGAGGCCAGACTCTCCCAGACGGACCG
The DNA here is from genome assembly GCA_013152795.1 of Deferribacteres bacterium. Lineage (GTDB taxonomy): Bacteria > Nitrospirota > Thermodesulfovibrionia > UBA6902 > UBA6902 > JAADFS01. Next base: position 26,984 of record JAADFS010000028.1, on the reverse strand, counting down.
GCCGGGTTCCTTGGTCGGCAGCAGGATAGTGGTCTTCTTCATGAGGGCGTTGAAGGGCCGGTTGTTTCCAACGGTATAGATGCGATGCTGATAGAGAAGATAGACATTATCCATCTTGTCGAAAAAGAACCGGCCATGCTCATTGAAATATTTGAAGATCATCGAGGCAATGACGTTTGGATCGGCATCTCTCTTGTTGTCCAGGGATGCAAAATATGTCTTGATCGTCTGCAGCAGTTCCCGGCTCAGATCTATTTCTTCAAGGATCGCCTTTTCAGTCAGTCCGAGGGCCTTCAGTTTTTCGATGTAGATGAGCTTTTCGCTCTCAACCATTTCAGCCACGGCGCGAAAAACTCCCCGGCTTTTCAGTGCCTTTAATCTGTTTTCAAAGCCGTCTACCCTGGAGATGAGTGCTATCTCCCAGGCTACCGGCATGAGGGCCTCTTCCTGGAGCATCCTGATGGTCTTGCGCCTGTCCTTTTCCGGAAGGCTCTTGATGAATTCGTCAGGGTCCTTGGCTTCTCCGGGATGGACAACGACCCTTAGATTATAGTCATGGCCCCTGAGGGCCTCACATATCTGGCGTGTCTGCTTTATGCCCCCCTCATCCTTGTCAAGCCAGAGGTAGAGGTGCCGGCCCTTCATGTGTTTCTGGAGGGCTTTGATCTGGTCTTTCGAGACCTGGCCGATGAGGCCAACAACGTGGCTCACCCCCGCGCCCATCACGCTCAGGAGATCATTTTCCCCCTCAACGATTATGAGTTCCTTGTATCTGTATAGGGCTGACTGGTTGTAGAAGACCCAGTCCTTTGCCCTGACCTTTGATGGGAGTTGATATCTCTTTTCCTTTTTGGGGTCCTTCATGGTGATGTGCAGGACCTTGCCGTCATGGAAGTGAGGGAATATGGCAAGGCCCGGGGAGAAGAAATCAACCAGTGAGCCGTCCTTCTCCCTTGCAAGGCCGCTTTCAAGAATCTCCTCCCTCGTGTAGCCCTTCTCAAGGAGCCAGCGGCTGAGCTGACCGTTTGACCAGCCGACCTTCATCCTTGAGAGGGCCTCTTTGGAATGCTTTCTCTGCTCGACGAAATATTTGCTGCCGCCGTTTGCATGTAACTGTTGATGGTAGTATTCAGCGGCATCGAGGAAAATGCGGTCCTTTTTCGTAAGACGGCGCTTCTTTTTTTCACTGAAGGTGAGGTTGATGCGTGCAAATTCGGCGGCCTGACGAAGTGCTTCGGGGATTTCAATCCCCTTGTATTCAGTCAGAAACGTGTAAACATCTCCTGACCGGTCGCACTGGAAGCATTTGAAGAACTGCTCGTCCGGCTTGATGGAAAAACAGTCGTGGCCGCCACAGAAGGGGCACTCCTCAAGATGGTGTCCCTTCATCTTGAGTCCTGTCTCTGCCTCTATCAGGTTCAGCAGGTCTATGGCGTCTTTTACCCGTTCGAAATCGTTCAATCCTGATTAGTCTCCTTCTGATTGAATGAAGAAGGCTGTGCTATAACAGCATTTCGGATCGCCTCGCGGATTTCCTCGCTATCCAAGCAAAAACGCTCCATCTCTTCTTCAATAATCATGCGAATGATACTTGCAGCTTTGGCATTAATAATTGATTCCAGGTTCTCTGGGGTACAATATTCATTCATCGCTTTCTGCACCATTTGCTCAAGTTCTTTGTTGTAGTCATTGAGTACAGCCATAAAAGAGCGCTTCAGCCCTTCAAGCTCAAATCGTAATATCGGCATATCCATAATTACTTAACCTCCTGAGAATTAATCTGGCTGACTGAATGAAGTGGGAATGCTTCCGGGTCCACCAGGAGGGTCATCATTCTTAACAGATTTAATATTGACCTTGCCCGCTTTGACAACGATCAGTTGTTGTGTATCAATCCAGAGAGAACCAATCGGTTTGCCATCCTTGAGCTTATCTAGTTGCACTTCAACACGGACACAACCGTTCAGATATTCACATCTGCAAGTTACTACCCCTTCAAATCCAGTTACAATGTCTTTGACTTTGTCTCCCAGGTTAATCATGATACCTCCTTTTTAATATTGTTGGATTTACTCATTATCCCCCAAAAACCGGCCGCCTGAGAGCCTCTCTGAGACGATTTCTCAGGTGGGTTGGAGTGTAGACATCCCTGTTGTATCGCATTTTTCTGAAAGGATTCCATTGCCTGCTTCATAATTCGACTCGACGAGGATTTTCGCCAAGTCGGGGCATACAGAGTTGCCGCACAGGGCAACCTGCTGGGTCTTCGTGAGGGGCTTGTCCCGGAAGAGTTCCCTTGGGTCGTGCCCTATGTCAATGATGTAGCTGTCCGGGAACCCCTGCGCCCGGAAAAGTTCCCTCGGTGTAAGCATCCTCATGCCTATGTCCACTATCCGGTATTCCTCCCCATGGACCGTAACGAGACCGAAACGGTCCTTTGTAGTGACCGTATGCAAGGGCTTGCGGAGTTGAGGGTCCTGGTCCGTGCCGTAATACTTCATGAGGAAGGCCCATACCTCGCCGAGATGAAAACCCCCAGCCGTGACCGTATGAAGGGGTTCATTACAAGCATGACCGGTATTCGTGCCATATAGCTTTATGATGTGGGCGGTGACGAGCGAATGGTGATCTTTGCTCGTTACCGTGCTTATGGGGCTGTCCATACTGGTACCAACGACCCCACCATAATGCTTGGCGAGGAAAGCAGAGACAAGGGTCTGCTTTCCATGATGGGTCAGGTGCATGAGAGAAGGCATCACCAAGCTGAATGACCCTCCCCTGGGGTTGGCGGTAACGGTCCTGAATGGATCATTTATGCCATGAATGGTATCTCGGCCATTATAATGAGCTATTGGCACGATAAATGGCTCCGCCGCATCCAGGACATACCGCTTGATGCCCCTTGCTATGCGCCTCATGGTCGCCTCGGCCAGTGGCCGCTTGACGCCGTATGCCCTGGCCTCTTCCCTGGTCATAAATATCGAGGGGCATGGGATAGACCAGTCAATGCACTCTGCGGCCGTCCGCCAGGGCTTCAACCGTCCTATCCTGACCGCCTTGCTTTTCGGGTCCCCGTGCGTGGGCTCAGGCCAGGTTATGGCCTGCCCGTCGCAGCGGGCTATCAGGAAGAGACGTTTTCTTATGGTCGGGGCCCCGTAGTCACAGGCCCGAAGCTCCCGCCAGTTGACGTCATAACCGTGCTTTTTGAGGGCGTTCACGAAGACCTTGAAGGTCTGACCCTTGCGCTTCGGGCAGGGGTAGTGGTTGCCGTCCTCTTTCTTTACGAGTGGTCCCCAGGTGACGAACTCCTCGACATTCTCGAGTATGATTATCCGCGGCCGCACGGTAGCGGCCCACTTGAGAACCACCCAGGCGAGGCCCCGTATCTTCTTATTGACCGGCCGTCCGCCCTTGGCCTTGCTGAAGTGAGTACAGTCCGGGCTGAACCATGCGAGACCGACAGGCCGGCCGGCGCAAATATCGACCGGATCAACGTCCCAGATATTTTCGTTCAGATGCCGCGTGCGCGGATGGTTTGCCTTGTGCATGGCAATGGCAACCGGGTCATGATTGACCGCAATGTCCACCGGTCGCCCGAGCGCAGCCTCTATGCCTACCGAAGCCCCGCCACCTCCTGCAAAGTTGTCGACTATGAGTTCCTTGATAATACTTCTCCTTTTTGCTATACTTTTTTTATGAATACCTATCCTGATTGCAAATATTTCGAATTGATCCCAAACGAGAGCGTCTCCGACGTTCCCGATGCCTGGACGTGCAATTACGGCGTCGAGGATGGACGTCTGCGCACGATCTGTCCTTATGTCCATAACAGTCCGTGCGATAAGCACGGCCCGTTTCCAGCCACATAAAGATCCATCCTTTCATTTCATAAGCGGCAGACCTGCACGGCACAAGTCGTGTAATACTCTGAACTCTATCCTCCATACCACTGGATTTGCATCCCATCCGTACCCACTCTTGGCGTAGAGTGAATTCCAAAAATTTTTAAAGGCCCCTTGAGCCTGATAAACTGATAGATGTTTTCCACCTTCAAAGTCTTCCCATCTATCAATACCCTCTGCGTGAATATCCTCAATACTTATATCCTGAATTCTTTCTGCCCTGACGCTGACTATTTCAAGAAGTATCCTCGATGCCCACCGAGGCATATGAATAGAGGGCTTTTTCTCATACCATATATGTATCCAGCGAGTTTTATCGTTCCAGACATTTTCAATATGGTCTGCCTTGTACAAAAGACACCCTGTATCGTGATCATGCTCGGCACGGTTGCATGCCTTGTGGTGGGCCCACGTCTCTCTTACCCACAGCCGGTCGCCAGGGGCTCCATAGGGGCATGTTCTCCGCCTTGCCAGTCTCCTTGTCTGCGTTTTTCGCCCGAAAAGAATGCCCCGCACCATAGAAGTTGTCATAATTATAGGACGCTCAGTCATTGTCTCTTTGCCTCCCTTGCCATCTGCACCAGACGATTGAAAGGATTGCTCCTTTTGGCAGGTGACATTGAATTCATATGCACCCATATAGCCGCCCAATATCCGAACATCAAGAACTTGTATCTGCCGAGGGCATCCCAAGCTTTTCTTTCAGCCTCGGCAAGTTTCTCTTCAATCATTTTCACTCCGGCACCTCGCGCCATTCCCTGCCATCAAGCAACGCGCCAGCAGCCTTCTTGCCGACATGGGCAAAGGTGGTAGTAAATCCATGATGGCAAATTGTTGTGATTTGTAGCTTTTGCCGTGTAGCAATCGCCTTGGGTGAATTATGCTCTAAGGTAAGCATCAGTTTCCCCCCCGGGCCTTGAGGGTGATTGAAGAGTTGGCGATCAGGCAACCACTCCCCCCATTGCTTAAAGAAAAACGGCACCCCCGCCGCCTGGCAGTCGTCCCGGACCTTGCGCGCCCAACCGGGATGCATGGGCCGGGCATTTTTGCCTGTCTCACCGCCGAGGATGACCCAATCCAGTTTTCTGTCCGCAAGCCATTTCTCTAAAATTACGGGCCCCAGCATAGGCTCAATGGAAACGAACCGCTTTGCTGCTCGTATCTGCATGAGTGTTGGTATCCGCCTGTTTGCCTGTTCCTGATTCTCCGCTGTGACTCCGAACCAGATATTCGGCGCAGGGGTATCCAAAATCTTTTTTGCTCTGTCGATTCTTTTAGTCAGGACCAGAAAGACATGTTTCTTAAGAAGCGCCATTACAATGAGAGCGTGTTCAATGTATAGTCTGGGCACATTCTCATGAAACAGGTCATTCCAGATTGCAAAGACCGTAGGTCTTCTGATCTTCTTGATCAGGCAAGGAATGTCGAAATTCTCCATCAAGCGGATCCTGCCGGTCCAGTGTCCGTTTTCATCCAGGAGATCCTCATACCGCCTGCTGATTTTTTCATTTTTCTGATGAGACTTCCGCCATGCATCTCTCTCGGCCCAGCAGTTCCGGCAGGCAGGGCTTACCTTGGTGCATCCTTCCACAAGAGTCCAAGCCCTGTCCCACCAGAGGCCTTTTTCAATGCGATCAAACATTCTCAACCTCTTGAGTTGGTTTGACGCCAAGGCCCTCACAGACCAATCCATCAAGCAGTATCAGGTAATTGATTGCATCGCCGATCTTTTCATCCCATATAATGTAAGATGTGTCCTTACCTTTCTCCATGTCGTCGACCATGTCGATGATGCTGATGATGTGCTTCATCCACATGCCGACAAGGGCCTTGTGCGGAGTGCACTGGAGTGCACCGGCAGCCTTCTTGAAGTTGCTGAGCCGGTCGCCCCGGGCGTATTCTCCGGCCTTTTTTGCAAGTACCATGCGGCTTTTCTCGAATCGTGCTTCGAGGACCTCGTTGAACTCCTCATGTGTCATATAAGCACCTCCTGCGGATCTCTCCGTTTTTCCCTCATGGCCTCAAGGGCCTTGGTTTTTTCCTTCTCAAGGTGTTCTGCGAACTGGTTGATTGCCCATATCTCGGTGTCCTGGTATTCTTTTGCTATCTTTTTGAACTCCGACATGGAGTTTTTAGCCTTCGCCCTGTTGAGCCTTTCGGGTATCTTCAGATACTTGCTGAAGACCTCTGGATGATTCTTCTCAAAGAAAGAGAACCATCCGCTGAGATCAAGGCCCTCGTCGTACAGCTTCTGCGCGTGCCGCGATATGGCCCTGGTTGCCTTGTCAATGACTTCTCTGTGCCAGTTATATTCCACATCTACTCCTTGAAGGTTGAGCCTATCCTCATCTAATCGTAAAATTGAAATCCTGGAAAACCTCTTTACAGCCGCTTGCTCCGAACCATTCAACGTCAAAATAATCTGTCGGGCACTGGAGCATTATACGCTGATTATCTTCCGTGGAAATGGCACAAGTGCCATATCCGTCACGGTTTGAATCTCCGGCACATGAAATGCGCTTGACTGTAATATTGTTGCCGGTTGCAAATTTCACTGCCCCGGCGAAGGCCCTGCGCTCGGTTGCCCCACGATTATTTACGACCAAGCCAAAGAACATGGTCGCAACAATCCCGGCCATTGCGAGGATGATAAGAAGTTCGATGAAAGTAAAGCCTTTGTTTTTCATGATTCACCTCACTTCCCAAGGTCAAGCCAGCCGGTTATAGCCCCCACAGGTGGAATCAAGCCAGCGGCATAGATAACCTCAGCCTGATATGGGGCCTCAAAATCACAATGTGCGAGTTTAATAAGATTTTTCACCCAGCCTATACCAATGAACAGAACGATAATAGCCTGAATGATAAGAATGTTCCTCAGTTTCATAGCGTAACCTCCTGTATTTAGATTAAGGCCATCAGGCCCAACAATGCGCTGCACCGAACTCGCTACCGCTCACCGGTGAACTTGGTCGTTCCGGACCCAGTTTTCCTACCCAGCATCGCGGACGGACTTGCTATCCTGAACGCCAGTTCCAGGCTTCCTGACCTGGACCCAGTTTTCCTACCAAGAAAGCGGCGGCAAGAAACCCGTTGATCCCCAGTTCCAGGCTTCCTGACCTGGACCCAGTTTTCCTACTTAAACATGGAAAAATTTATCACCATCCGGAGTTCCAGGCTTCCTGACCTGGACCCAGTTTTCCTACAGGCCCGCCTTCCTATCCCCTCAGGGATTGTCCCTGTTCCAGGCTTCCTGACCTGGACCCAGTTTTCCTACTGCACCCCTCTCTTTTCCTGTTTCTTTTCAGCATATTAAAGCCGGGGTTATGCAACTTTTGCCTCTTTGCTCTCCCTTCCACTCATATAGAGGTTATACGCAGCGTTATAGTCCTGGTCCCACTCGGATCCGCAGCCGTCGCAGCACCAGAGCAGGCTGGCCCTGTCAACGGGTTCTACCACATGACCACAGACATGGCAGGTCAACGTGGTGTATGCGGGATCAACCTTGTGGACCGTCATGCCCTTTCGGCGTCCGACATCCTGAATAATGTCGAGCAAAGCACCAACGGCAGCGATACCTCGATAGAAAGACGCTCTCCGGGGCAGTGTCCGGTCGTCATCAAGCTGGGTCTTCCTCTGCAGGTCGCCGGGCTTGAGAGATTCGATCACAAGGGTCCCATACTCTCCGGCCAGCCTGTGCGCGAGGTTGTAGTAGAACCATTGCCTCTGCCTGATTGCACGCCTCCTGAGTCCCTCCTTCTCATTCTGTATCGCTGCATCCTGCCGCTCCCATTTCCGCAGTTCCCTGAGGGCTATATGTTCAGGGCTGTTATCCGCAAGCCAACGGATAATCTTTCTGAGCCTTCCGTGCCTTGCCATATGCCAGTTTGCTTTCAGCTCCGCTGGGAGCCCCTCGGGGAGCATCTCGACCAGGCGTGCCTTCATCTCCTCAAGCAGGGCGTCGCTCTTCTGTTGCAGCTCCTGCACATGGATGAACCGCTCCATTATCCGGCCGGGCAGGTATATCTCCATCTGTCCGGCATCTCCAGCCAGATAGCCAACACGCAGGCGGCCGTCGATCATCCTGTAACCGACGTCGAGCCCTGCCGTCTTGCCGGCGGGTGCCTGTCCTGCGGGCATCGAATCATCCGGCGGGACCTCTACGGTCAGCGAGAGAGTCCACCTGTAGTTGTACCTCCCGGTCCTGATCCGCTTGATGACGGCTTTCTTGAGGATGCTCCCCTCCGGCACCGGCCGGTGCAATATGGTCCGGAACCTCATCTGGAGGCCTGCAAGCGTTATCAACGCCTCGGTGCGCGCCTTTCGTTTCATCTCCCGCTGAGAGATAATGCCCCGCTGCCTGTCCTGGTAGATATCCCGGGAAATAGGAGTTATCCTGATACGTTTCTGCCTTGGATTGTCGGTGAAGATCTTCTCAGCCGGGATCCCCCCGGATGTGAAGACATGCTCAAACCTGAGGTTGCCGTCAAAGGCATGGAAGTGAAGTTTCCTGCCATGCCTCAGAGACGAGAAGTAGGCATTCATGAACTTGTCCTTGAGATGTGCCGCATTGGCCCAGTAGAGACCGTCCTCTGCGTCGTATTGGCTGAAAAATCCTTCAAGCCTGAGCCCGGTCCCCATGAGGAGCTTGCCGTCTCTGTTCAGCCCGGCCATGAAGGCATTGACCCTGTCTTCTCCCCACATCCGGCCGTAAACCTTTGCATCCCCGTGGAGATCGTTCGGGCATTCGAGGTATATCTGGATGTAGGGTTTGCCCCCTTCGGATTTCTTCCGTTCAAGCCCCGCCAGTTTTCCGAACACGACTCCCTTGTTGAAATGGTTCGCCATGTTACAGCCCTGCCACCTTCTCCCTCTCTTCCTTTGTAGGGAGGGTGTATACGAGTGTCGAGTTGTAGGACTTGTGCCTCAGTTGATTGTTGACATATACCAGGGCCTTTGGAGGGTTGTCCGACTTCTCAAGTATCCTGTGCGCCTTTGTGTGACGTAGGGCGTGCGGAGTATAGCGCGGGATCCCCGCCGATCTGCACCACTTGTCCATCAGGTCGTTGAAGGCCCTCAGAGAGAGCCTGTTGCCCCTCTTGCTCACGAACAGAGGGGCCTCGTCATCAAGGCTTTCGCGCCAGGTGCGCTTAAGCCAGAGGAACCGCTTGATGATTTTTTGCAGTTCCACCGGGATGCCGACTTCCCCCACGGCCCCCTTGCGCGCGATCCGTTCGTCGATGATTATTCTCTTCTGGTTGATCACATCCCCCACATTGAGGGCCAGTGCCTCAGCCCTCCTGAGCCCTGTCAGCCGGCAGAGCTTCAGGAGCACATAGTCACGCTCTGCCTGGCGGGATTTCAGGCCCTTCAGGTGTCTGAAAAGCCTTTTCTCTTCCTGCTCGGTGAGATAGTTCTCTCCGGCCCTTGTCCTTGTTGATGTCCTCTCTGCTGTCATGGAATGCCTCCTTTCCATATATGCCTCTGGTTGTCCTGCAGGGAAGGTGGAGGCATTCACCTTGTCGGGTCCGGAACCCTATCCCTGCAGGCGATGGGACTATAGAGCCCCTCTCATTATCTCTCCAAGGCGGAACCTTACATCGGATATATTCTTGATCTCGATCCTGTTCTGAAGCATGGCGGCGTTGATTTCGGAATCGAGAACCCGGCTGCAATAGAGAAGCTGGGCAAGCATGGCGGTCATATTCTCTGCATTGCACGTTTCCTGCTTCTCCGGTTGAGGATTGATCTTCTTTTTATTCCTGGGTGTAGTCTTAATCTCACCGGTTTTAACGGCATTTTTATAGTGCTTGTCACAATAACCTCTTGCTTTGAAAGGATTGCCGCATCCTTCAACCTTGCAGATCTTTTGTTTTTGCATTTCTGTCTCCTTTGTCTCCCTGGAAGAGCCTGACTTGCCCTGGAGCAAACATCCGGCACATAACTTGCCCCGGGTAGGCCTGCCACACTGCGAACAGGGATGTGTATCGGTCGATGTATGCTTGGCTGTATATTTGATCGGTTTGATATCCTTCATTGCTGCCTCTTTACCGATATTGCAGTCAGCACAATTCGAATAAAGGATCTTCTCCGGATCCCTTACGGCCTTCTTATGCCTTGTGGCGCACATCAAGTCTGTCCTGGTCGGGTTGCCGGGGTAGCGGGGACATATATCCTGATCAGTATGTTTCTCTGCAACAGATTCAAGGGTTGTGCTCATCAATTCACTCCCTGGGGCAATGTGCTGTAGAGCCCACTGATTGTTGAAAGAACACATGTGTATGCAACTATGTCCTTTACACCAGCAAAATCCTTGATATGCAGGATATAAAGCATCTCCTTGCCAAATCGCCTCTGGTTATGCCGTGGGGAAGGTGGAGGCATTCACCTTGTCGGGTCCGGAACCCTATCCCCACGGCATCAGGAGGGCGGGGGAGCTACTCCTCCAGATCAGCAATGACTATATCAGTCTTTCTCACACCCCAATTCTTTGCATCAAGCACATCATCAAAGAAAAGATCGATATGCCTTCCCTTTACCTTGCCGCCCCTGTCCTGGATTTCACACCAGCCGTAATCATCTATCCAGACAAGAGTTCCAACCGGGATCAAATCCCAGTCGGCCGCGCAGATCCCGGGTGTAGCCTTCACTCCGGTGGCAGTCCTTCCGTCACGCCAGCGCGGGACATTGATTGATCCGGGGTCATTCGAATAGCCGGTGACCTTGAAATCACTCCCGATATTGAATTTTTGATTGAGAGTGATGACTTCCTTGAAGACCTGAGATATCCCTGCGTTTGCAAGGCTCATATCCTGCTCAAGCCACAAGATCCTGTTGCTGAAATCCTGAAGGATGTCTCTTGTCACCATGAAATGATGCATATACCCGAGAATCCATCCAATTGCGATCAGGACGATCACTTTTGTCAGCTTGTCAAACATCTGTCCCCCTCCTTTAATTGATCGATGTCATCAATGGTCAAGGCATCCAACAGGTTCAGCGCCTCATCAAACAGAAGGAATGTCCTGTTCTGAACATCCCAATATGCAGCGGTTGGATGCTTCCTGATCAGAGCTTCTTTGAGTATTGGTTGTATCTCGTCGATACAGAAGACATGAAAGCTGTTGGTTAAGGCGATTTCATCTGGAAGTTTCAGTTCTTCTATGCTTACTCTTTCCATTGAGTCTCCCCTCCCTTTCTATTTTTTTGCGGAGATGCGCCTTGATCAGTGAAAAATCAAGGGTCCTCACGGCATAGTCTATTGCCGTCCGGAACTCTTCCTCCTCATCAATGTCGATGCCCATTTTTTCAAGCATTTTGTCTACTTTCTTCTCCAGTATCTGAAGACGAACCAGGATATCATTCATAGATAGTCCTCGATTAACTTTACGAAGGCCGAGGCCTGCTCGATGAGCTCCCAGCCTTCCTTTTTTATCTGCTCTGCCTCACGTGGGTCGAGCCTGCCGTCCTCGAGGGCGGCGGCCGAGGCCCGCGCGAGGTCTGAAAACTCCTTTATTGTCTTCATAAGCGCCTGCTGCAGTTCTTTAAGGCAGGTAGCACTTGAGGGGGCAGGAATCAAAATCTGGTTGAAACGGCGGGCGAGGTAATGAAGAGGAGCAAAGGCATCATTTCTGCCTTGCCCAAGTTTGAGCGCTGTCTCTATGATCGTCTCTATGCGGTCGAGGGGGTTGTAGGAGCCTGAGTCTGTCCAATCCGTTGAGGGCTCCTGCCACTTATACAGCAGGGCTGTGCTGAGACCGAGGGCCTTGGCATGCTCCCTCGTTTTTCCCCCAATGGCCTTGTTCAGAGCATCATAAGAAGTCATTATAACCCCCGAGCCAACTTATAATTGCCCTTATGGAGATAAGGGCATATAATCATTGTATGGATAGACAGGTAAAAGGCCCCGGCATGACGGTCAAGGTGATGGCCCTGTCTGGCAGGCAGAGACCGGCATGCCGGGGAGTTGCCCACCACGATGAGGGGGCGGTGGTGGGTGAAAAAATCCCTACCCTGTGGTATAATTTCGGTGGCGCCGAAATTACAACCAAGGGAGGGTTTTGTGTTTGCTGAATTCAGGGCCATCATGGTTATAAGTATAGACAATATTACGGTCTATTGCAATGCCAAGAAAGCGTAATAAACCGCCAAGGGGATCTATAGGCGAGCGAATAGATAGGGTTATTGATAAATTTCATTTAAATACTAAAAAAATGGCCGAAGATCTCGGAATTCACAAAAACCGGCTGTCGGATTACAGACTTGGAAAAACAAGAATCCCGGAAGAAATTGTCAGGTTAATATGTCTCAAATATGGAATTGACGAACATTGGTTAAAAACCGGCGAAGGAGATATGTTTCAGAAATCAGGAATCCCGGGGGCCTTCTCATTGACAGAGAGCATCCCCGTGCTCGGCAGGGTGCCGGCCGGTTTTCCTGAACACATCCCTGAAAGCGACATAATTGACTATATCAATATACCGGAGGTACCCAAGGGAGCATATGCACTCATTGTGAAGGGTGACAGCATGAGCCCGACGTTCCGGGATGGGGACTATGTCATCTTCAGGCCGAACGAAGAAATCCGGAGCGGTGATATTGTCATCGTCAACAATGAATGGGGCGAATCCATGATCAAGCGGTACAGGGAAAAAGACGGGGAAAAGTTCCTGGTGAGCGACAATCCTGAATATCCGACCCTGAAGCCGAACAGGCACTATCAGATCATGGGCAAGGTCATCAAGGGATGGAGGCCCTTGAAGGTTTAGTTCAGCATTTGTTGCAAGGAGGACAACCCCATGGCACAGTGGAAAAGTAGAGAGGAATATGAGAAATGGAAGGCTGAGAAACTGAAAAGTGCTATGGAAGCTCAAACGACTGCTGAAACTCCCAACTCGGACAAAAAACCAGAGAAACTTACCAAGCATCAAAAACTTATTCAGCTTTCATCGGAACACCTGAATAAGGACGAAAAAATCATCGCATCAGTTCTCGGCACTTATGAAACAAAAATATTAGGTAAAGAGAGTATCAGGAGCGGCATCTTCCTGGCGACTAACGAGAAAGTCGTTTTTTACGCTAAAAAAATGCTTGGTTATGATTTAGAGGTTTTTCCTTATTCAAATATATCTTCAATCGATATAAGCAAGGGATTCATGGGGCATACAATTACGCTATTTGCATCTGGTAACAAGGTGTCCATGAAATGGATAAGCGAGGGAAATGTTCATGCGTTTGTTAATTATGTCAAAGAAAATATCGGCAAGAAACATTCAACACCCATAGAGGCCAACTCTAATATTGATATCCCGGAGCAGATAAAAAAATTGGCTGAATTGAAAGAACAAGGCATTTTGACAGAACAAGAGTTCCAGGAAAAAAAGAAGGATTTGCTGTCTAAATTATAGTGATGGAGGTGCCTACCTGGCTGGTTCCAGTGTCGGTTTGAGTAATGTCTATCCGTATCCGAAACGGCAAATACGTCATAGATTATTATCCCCACGGCAGGAAGGGGAAGAGGCGGCGTATTACTCTTCCGGAAGGGACAACCGAAAATGAGGCAAGGGAAATTGAGGCAGAGATGCGGAAAAAGAGCGGAGCATCTCCGCTTGTTGCCCTGAATGATCCTATCAAGGCAATGGTCCCGGCATACCTCGAGTATGTCCGTCTGCACCAGGCAAAGAAAACCCTCGTGGACAAGAAGCAATGTTTTGAGAGGTATCTGGTGCCGTTCTTCGGAACCATGCGGATCCATGACATTACAAACAGGTTGCTCCAGCTATACCAGAAACAGAGAAAAGAAGATTTCCGCGGGAAAAATGCAGGGAACAGGTCAATCAACAAAGAGCTCGATTACTTTGCAGCCTTCCTGAAATGGGCTGACAAAAACATGAACCTGAGGCCCGCCGAGGTATTGAAGATTGAAAAATTGCCATATAAAAGACCTATTCCACAGGTGCTTACATTTGAGGAAGCTGTCCGCTTCATCGCGGCCGCTGATTCCCCGGTGTACCGTGTTATGTTCCTTGTCATGTTCAACCTCGGCCTTCGGTTCAGCGAGGCAAGAATGTTGAGACGAACAGACATCGACTGGGAGACCAGGGCCATAATGGTCAGACGGAAGGGGGACAAAACCAATGTTCTGCCCTTGTCGGATTGGCTGCACGATGAATTGAAGGACCTGCTCAAGTCGACCGGCTCAGAATGGGTCTTCCCTTCACCGGTCAACGGTGCAAGGCCGATCAGGGACATAAGAAGGGCAATACAGAGGGCAAAGAAAAAAGCAGGGATTAATAAACACATCCATCCGCACCTGCTCCGCCATAGCCTGGCAACTCACCTGCTGGCAAAGGATATCAACCTGCGCACAATACAGGAAATCCTCGGCCATGCTCAGATTGCAACAACGGAATTTTATACCCATGTGGCGTTAGAGAATAAAAAAAATGCACTTGAAAATGCAGGATTGAATTTAAAACCGAACAGTGTAGTCAACAATGACTACACGAAAAATGAAATAACCGGTTGATTTCAAATGTTTTTATTGATGTTGGACGCAGGACTTCTAATCAGTGGGTCGGGGGTTCGAATCCTCCCAGGCGCGCCAGAACAGATGGCATAACAGGGGCTGTTTCTGATAAAATAAGTATACGACGATAGTTACAATGGTGAGCGTAGCTCAATGGTTAGAGCACTGGACTGTGGCTCCAGTGGTTGTGGGTTCGAGTCCCATCGCTCACCCCATCGTTATCCTGTCCGTCCGGAAAAATCCGCATGCATGTCTGACCCCTTCATGCCCATGAACCTCGAAGATACCATAGTCGCCATATCCACCCCTTCAGGAGAAGGCGGGATAGGCATAGTCAGGCTGAGCGGCAAGGATGCAATCGGTATTGCTTCCATGATGTTCAGCCCGCACCGCAAGGGCACTCCCACGGAATTCCGCTCCCACACAATGCACTACGGTCATATCACTGATCCGAGGGACGGCACCGTCATAGACGAGGTGCTGCTGTCGGTCATGAAGGCTCCCCACTCATATACGAAAGAAGACGTTGTGGAGATCAACTGCCACGGCGGAATGATTCCCCTCAGAAGGGTCCTCGAACTCGCGGTAAGAGAAGGGGCGCGAATAGCAGGACCGGGTGAGTTCACGTTCAGGGCTTTCATGAACGGGAGGATAGACCTCTCCCAGGCAGAAGCGACCATCGACCTGATACGGGCAAAGACCGACAGGGCCAGAAAGCTTGCCATGGAACAGCTCTCCGGCGCGCTCTCCGAAAAGATAGCGTCCGCAAGGACGACCCTCGTGGAGATATGCGCCCATATCGAGGCATATATAGACTTTCCTGAAGAAGAGCTGGACCTGCATACAAGAGAGGAGCTCAGCAGGAGCGCCGACACCCTTGCAGGGCGGCTCCGTGAGTTGTCTTCAACATACGAAGAGGCAAGGTTCTTTCGTGAAGGCTTATCGGTGGCGATCGTCGGAAGACCGAATGTCGGAAAGTCATCCCTCCTGAACGCCCTCGTTGAGAGGGAACGGGCGATCGTAACGGAGAGTCCCGGCACTACAAGGGACGTCATAGAGGAGTATCTGAACATAAACGGGTTGCCGCTGAGGATAATGGATACGGCAGGCATCAGGGAGACCCACGACCTGGCCGAGAGTGAAGGGGTCAGGAGAAGCCTCAGGGCGATCGACGGTGCGGACCTGGTGCTGGCGGTCTTCGACATGAGCCTCCCGTTGAAGGATGAAGACTTCACCGTGATCGACAAGATACGCACCAGAAAGAGCATCATCGTCCTCAACAAGGCTGACCTCCCCGGCTCGGTCGACGAGGGCCTCATTCCCGAGGGGCTTCCGATCGTCAGGATATCCGCCAGGACCGGACAGGGAATGGACTCCCTGAAGAGGGAGATAGAGGGCCTGGTCTTCAGGAGCGGCTCGTCCTCAGACGGTCTGATGATAACAAACCTCAGGCACAAGCTCGCCCTTGACGGGGCAGCAGAGGCAATTTCAAGGGCATCCCGCGCCATAGTGGAGGGGCTGCCATACGAAATAACCGCCTTTGAACTCAGAGACGCGCTCGACAGGCTTGGAGAGATAGCAGGTGAAACCACGACCGAGGATATCCTCAACCGGATATTCAGCCGGTTCTGTGTCGGGAAATAGAGAGTGGGGGTAACGCGCCTCCGGGCGACACCGGTTGCCTCATCCGGAACGCAGCGGCACCCGCGGCTCAAATCAGCCTTTCCGCCAGCGAGACGATCCTTGTACACGCACGCTCGGGCAGCACCGGGGCCTGCTCCCTCCCGGTCAATCCCGTAAACAGTGTGCCGACCGTACGGGCACCTGTCACTTGTGCAGTCATCCTCAGCTGCCTGTGAGTCTCGTGAAAGAGGCGTCCGATGATCCCGGGAGCAGCACATGAGGAGACGAGCACGGCTTTCTTCTTCCGGAGCTTGGCCTTCCTGAGACTCGGACTTCTCATGTCCCACGGCCAATAGGCATAAACGATCAGTCTCTCCATGAACCGCTTGAAGACGGCCGTGACCGTACCGAAATTTGTGGGGGATGCAAAGATGTAGCCGTCTGCCAGCTCCATCCGGTCGATCAGCTCCTGCATGCCGTCGTTCAGCACGCACTCGCCGGGCGCATCACCCGGCTCCTGAGTGCACCGGCGACAGTTGAGGCAGAATTCCACGGGGTATCGGCGCAGGAGGACGGTCTCGGTCACTGCCCCCGCCGCCTCGGCAGCCTCGGTCAGTGCATTTACAGACTGGTCGGTTATTCCGTTGCTGCGGTATGAACCATTTATGGCAAGTATCCTGGACACGACTCCACTCCGTCTCCTCTGCAGACCGGCACCGCCTACGACCAAGATAGCACATACTGCCGAGGATGGCAACACGAGCAGCAGCCGGGGCTCCGGCGTCACGGCCGGCGTCTTGACTTTCCGGCCCCCCGTGCTTAGTATAAGAACGTTGAACCCGCAGACGAAGAAAAGGAGGAAGACAATGAGAGGGATTGAGTTCAGCAGCTTGTTCCGTACATTTGTGTTCTTGATGGTCATCGTCGGCACGATGGGCCCGAACGCCTATGCCCTGGATGCGGACGGATGGTCCGGCAATGCAAACCTGCTGATAGGAGTCAAAAGCCTGGATGAAGACGACTGGAATCCACTCGATGAACAGACCGAGATCGGCATCGGGGTCGACTTCAAGCAGGACGACTGGCCGGTCAGCGGCACGATCGGCTACCTGTTCAGTTCCGACGACGACAATGTCATGGGCGTCGACATCGAGGGGAATACGTCCGAATTGTACTTCGGGGTCCGCAAGATCTGGGAACTGCCTTCACTGGTTCGTCCCTTTGTCGGCGGAGGTCTGGCCCTGGTAAACGCGAAACTGGAGGCTGCCGCCTCGGGAGTCAAGGTCACCGACGACGACAGCGGAATCGGCATATGGATTGGAGGAGGGGCATACCTTGTACTGTCCGGAAACTTCAACATCGGTGTCGAGTTCCGATACTCGAGGGCTGAAGTTACACTCTTCAATACCGATGTGGAAGCCGGCGGCTTACACTACGGCGTGACAGCCGGATATCACTGGTAAGCCCGAGGCCTGCGCTCCACACAGCTATACGTACCGGTCATCAGCGCGCCAGGGGACGGGCCTTCCGGCTCATCCCCTGCCCCTGTTTCCCGGCAGAGGTCGGTGGCAGGTGGACTCGCGTGCAGCACCGGTGACGAGGGATATCGCTATATCAAGGTCTTCTTCCGGACTGAACAGCGGACCGAGTATCTGAGCCTGAGCCGACCTGGCCAGGAGTGAGTCGCTGAAAGAAACATTCCGGCAGCGACGTCTCAGCTCGTCGACAACAACGGCGAAGTTTGCCGGCCGTGCAGGCTTCATAAGGGAACCGAGTGATGAATAGACCAGAGAAGACTCCCTGAACACCATGATGAGATCATCCGCATACAGGTGAACAAACCCTTCACGGCTTTCCGAGGTGTCCACATGATGCCTCTTCGTGGACCTGCTCATTACGAGCCCGCCTGAAATGACGGCTCGCCCCAAGCTGAACTTCCTTCCCTTCTCGACCCTCGTCCTCGCAGATCGCGTAATGCACGTGCCTCGCAGCATGAAATCGAAGCGCCCGTAGTCAACCGACATTTTGTCCCCGTCTCTCGATTCAACACTGAGCCGTGTATCCTCGAAGGAAAACTTCCGCACTATGAACCGTTGGTCTTCGGACTCTATCCCGTCATCCTTCAGTACAACCGTGACGAATCCTGCCGACTCGAGCCGGCCGGCCGCATCTTCAGCAGTTGAAGGGTCGGGATATACTGCAACGACAACCGGAACTCCCCTGCTGACGCGCAGGCGTGAAGCCGCCTCGTATGCAGTGAGGTCGACGATCCCGCCGAGGACCGCAGCAGCATCGTCCATCTTATCAGGCATCCTGCACACCGCGACGATATTCAAAGACCTCATTGACCGGCACCACCGCCTGTTGCTGAATATATTCCGATCGAGACCCGGCAGCGGGAAACGGCTGCTCCAAAGGTCCGCTTGAAAGGCCTCTCGGCATATCATACTCCCACCGAGCCTTCATTTGCAAACGGCCGGCCGGAGCAGCCATCCTCCCTGCAACGACGCACCTGCTGCTGAAACTGAATGAAACGCTTGTCTTTTGGAGTCTTCTGTGATATGGTATGGATAGGCGCAGGGTCATCCAGAAGATGACACAGACTGCACGAACGGGCCATGGTCGGGCCGAGGGGGGATGAAAAAGGCACTGCCGGCGGTATCGTCTGCCGGCCGAGCGCGGGACAACCCGTGCAGCACAGGATCCCACCCGAAAGCCTCTGCAACTGAAACAGGCATGACACAGTCAGGGTATGAATGATGGACTCCTACTTTGCTCCGGCCGAGCGTACGGAAGACGAGGATCTCGTCAAGGAGATCGAGATAGTCAACAAGAACGCCGTAATGTCCGGGCTGCTCCACTCGATCAGCGGACTGATAGTCATCCTCGACGAGCACCGTCAGATCATTGCGATGAACGACTCTTTCCTGAGGATGATCGGGTTCAACGATCCATCCGGAGTCCTTGGACTGCGGATAGGAGAGGTGCTGCAGTGTATCCATGCAGACGACGAACCGGCAGGCTGCGGCACCACCAAGTTCTGTTCCACCTGCGGAGCGGCGATAGCAACTGTTGCGGCACTCGGGCATGACAAACCCGCCGAAAGGATCTGTGCACTGACGGCTGTCCGGGGAGGCAGGCACGTCGACATCGCGCTTCTTGTCCGGGCGCATCCCCTGGATATCTCCGGCAACAGGTTCCTCCTCCTCTTCCTTCAGGATATCAGCATACAGCAGCAGCGGGCCGCACTTGAGAGGACGTTCTTTCACGACATAAACAACATGTTGTGTGCGCTGGTGGGTGCAAGCGAGATGCTCAGGGCCGACAACGGCCAGTCGGACCTCGTTAAGATGATACACCAGTCGGCACTGCGGCTGCAAAAAGAGGTGGAGATACAGAGGAGCCTGTCCCAGACTGAAAGATACACCTATCATCCTCTCATACACAGGATCTCGACGGAGCGGATAATGGAAGAGCTCCGCACCTCCTTCATCAGCCATCCAGTAGCACAAAAGAAGACCCTGCAGTTCTCTCCCTCCTATCCGGTGATCTCCCTGAACACGGACATGTCCCTGCTGTTGCGTGTCCTCTGCAACATGATCATAAACGCCCTCGAGGCCACGGAAGAAAACGGCACGGTGAGGGTGTGGCTGGAACAAGACGGCAATCTCCTTACGTTTCACGTCTGGAACAGACAGGTGATTCCGGAAGACGCAGCCCTGAGGATCTTTCAACGAAACTTCTCCACGAAAGAGGGAGCAGGCAGGGGAATCGGAACATATTCCATGAAGCTCTTCGGAGAGCAGATCCTCGGCGGAGAGGTCAGCTTCACGACATCCGAAGACGAAGGAACCGTCTTCAGGTTCTCCCTGCCCATACAGTGGAGTGTCTCAGAAAGCCTCCACGAACGGAAGGCCGACACCTCCTGAACAGCCCCGTCCCCTCATCCCACAGGACCGTATGTACTGCATGAACGGGATGTTTTATAATACATGCAACGGGTCTGAGGCGGGAAGAGACGGGGTTACAGATGGGAAATACCGCATACTACATATGGTTGATACTTTTGCTGATCTACATCATCAGCCCCCTCGACCTGTTTCCCGGCTTCATCGACGACATCGTCGCGATGGGGATATTGTATTATCTGTCATACAGGAAGGCCGCACAGAAGAGACAGGAAACGCGTTCATACAGCGGCACCCGTGAAGATCCAGGCTCCGACCCTTACCGGCGGGGCCGGGAAACACTCAGCCTGGAAGAGGCATACAGGACACTCGGGGTCTCTCCCGGGGCCTCATGGGAGGAAGTTAAGAAGGCATACAGGGAGAAGGTCTCCAAGTGCCACCCGGACAAGGTGAGCCACCTGAGCGAGGAGCTCCAGGAGAAGGCGCGGGAGCTGACCCTCAGGCTCAACGACATCCTCGAGGTCATCAAGCGCAGCAAGGGGATACGGTCTCAGCATTAAACTACGCCCTCGGAAGAGACGGCCCAGCCTTCGGGGTCTTCAAAGGAGGAACCATGCAACGGACAAGGGACTTTGACAAGCGTTACAGGACCGGCGACCTGCCCTGGGATACAGGAAGACACGACCGAAACCTCGAGCTCGTCATACGCGAGTACGGTATCGCTCCATGCACCGTCCTCGAGCTCGGCGCAGGAACCGGCACCGATGCGATATGGCTGGCCCGGAAGGGCTTCAGGGTGACCGCGGTCGACCTGTCGCCGACTGCGGTCGGGATGGCACGCAAGAAGGCATCCGCCGCTGGCGTGGAGGTCGAATTCATCGTTGCGGACATACTCAGGGACGAGCTGCCGCCGGGGCCCTTCGGGTTCGTATTCGACCGCGGGTGTTTTCATACCTTCGATCTCCCCGAGGAGAGGGCGCGGCTGGCCGAAACCGTGTGGAGGCGCCTGGGCCCGGGCGGTCACTGGTTCAGCCTCATGGGCAGCGCCGACGGACCGGAGCGGGAGGAAGGCCCGCCGAGGCGTTCTGCGCTCGATATTGTATCCGCGGTGGAGCCGTGGTTCGAGATACTCCTGCTCAGGAGCACGCGGTTTGATTCAAAGCTGCCGGAGGCTCCCCGCTCCTGGGCATGCCTGATGCGGAAACGGGATCGGGTCTCAACGGCCCCGCATACAGGAGAGTGCCGGGACACGGAATGAGAAGGGATGTCCGCCGAACTGTGTAAGTTGGTACTATGGATTTTTCCATGTGATATGCCCCCACTTTTTGGAACGGAATAAATACGAATATGCTATACCCCAAGACTGAAAACATATTCAGTAAACCTTGTTCTTGTAAACTTCATGCTCCTGCTCAAAGTTTATACCTTCGTATTTATGTCGGTCCAGAAAAGGGGGACAGGTCATTCCTGAACCTCATCCACATAGTGGTACAGCTCCCGCCACAGCGGTGTCAAACCAGGGGCCTTATCTAAAAGTTCAGTATCTGTCATCATGAAAATAAACTTGCCAGTTTCCAAGTCTACTATTCAACCACTACCCCCTCAAAATAGCGAGGAACCCTTTTTCCTCTCTCAAGAGATACTTCATCAAGAACAACGACCATTTATTCACATGTATTTTCCTTATAAATCAAAAGATTAAAGAAACTGCATTTTTTAATTGACAAATACCATATATTGTGTTTTAATTGATTAAATTATCCTGAAACCACAATATAGGATAGACGGTATCTCAAAATATCCTGCTCTGATAAACTTTGCCATTATTGGAGGGCTTGACTTATATATCACAAGTGATATACTATGAGAATACCAAACCTGCCGGACAATGTAAAAGTGCATTCAAATGTTTGGAGCACTATCAAACAGATAACTATTCTTGACAGCAGGAAGGCAGGACGTATTCTTCAGAGGATTGCAGCCTTAGGATCTGATCCATTGCCGGACGCGGAAGAGTGCAATTCCGGGATTGTTCAGAATTTAAGGAAAAAGAAGGTCTTTGTGCATAGGCTTAAGTGCGTAGATACAGCGGATTACAGAATTTTTTATGCTCTTAAAAAGTCCGGCATGGTCTGTGTGTACTGTGTTGTTCCAAGAAATGATGACACATACAACAAAAACTCTTGGCACTACAAGATGATCAAGCTCCTCTACACTCAATGGATGCAATGTCGATGAGCTCATATAGAGAACGGATTACTTACTCCCGCAAAACCGGCTTTACCTGGATAATGCCAAGCTTGTCTGTCCCAAAGGGAATGCCTGTTGAGTTAGATGAAATATGTAAGACATGTGATTCAATTAAGGATAAACAGATTGGAGAATTAAAAACCGAGAATAAAAAACTTAAAAGACTTGTAAAGTTCCTGCAGGACGAGATCAAGACATTAGAGTTGAAGGCAGCATTGGATGGGGAAGCCATCCCCCTGAAGGAAATAGTAGCGGAGTTTACTTCTACTGCTGAAGGGAAAAGGGCTTGGGAGAGGGCCTGGAAAGACCAGAATGAGGAATGGAAGGAACTTGTCAGCCAGGGGAGAATGAGTCCCATAAAATATCACAGGCTCCTTAACGGGATGGACCAGAAAACTCTTGCAAGAAAGCTCGGGACTGCACAGCCCAATATAAGCAGGATGGAGAGGGTTGGATACAACGTTCCGACCAGCACGTTAAAAAAACTTGCTGAAATATTCAAGGTAAAAGTGGAGGATTTAATTGGGGATTGACACCGGGATAAATTTTGTTAATGTAACCCTGACGGAACTCGTTTTCAAATTAAATAAAAAGTTTAAATTGCCAAAAGACGGCCTGCCTGTTGAAATCGACGTCCAGACAAAGAACTCCTTCAGTCCTGACAAAAAGACCCTCAACGCCATGCTGTCTGTAGCATTATTTACAAAAACAAGGAACCGTCCCTTTTCAATGAAGGTTACAGTTGAGGGCACTTTTACAGGAGAGGATCCCGCGGGACTTAAAAGATTCTCAAAGGTTAATGCCCCCGCGCATTTATTCCCTTTCGTCCGTGAGGTCATAGGCAATACAACCATGAAAGCCAATATCCCTCCTCTCCTTCTGCCTCCATTCAATATTACGGCCATGGTTGAGATCGATAAATCAAAGAAAGTGAAAAGGAACGGCAAGCAATGAGAAAAATGTATTCTATGTGGGAAACAATCCGTGTGGGCCAGACCTCTCCAATTTACGTTGCATTTGGCAGAAAGAAGATACCGAAAAATTAAGGAAGGCATCTCAATGCAAAAATACACAGAATTAAATTTAAAAAAGCTGAAATCTCAGCTCAATAAAGAGAGAAAAGAGGAGGAGACAAAACTTGCAACATCTATGGCTGAAATAAGAGTGTCCAATCCTGGAGCTTACTATAGAAATCTTCTTCAGATTCAAGACAACTATATTCAGAAACTGCTTAATGCATTATTTGATACTGAAAAAACAGCTCTTTTTAATGAAGAGACAAAAGTTCATGAAGATGATTATTTCATTACATTAAAAAAAGAAGTAATCGACTTCATGGTCCGAGAAGTGGATATAATTCGTTCGAGAATCTTAACGAGTTTTCAAAGAGATGATAATCAAGCAGTAGATAGCGTTAATTCAGATTTTAAGCAAAAAGAAGGAAAATATAGAGACTCTATAAGCAATAAAATAGAGATTTTAAAGGAAGAACTTCGTCTTGAAAAATCAAATTCGCTTTCAGCAAAGCCTCCTGTAATACTTCAAAATTTAAAATGGTTTTGGTTGCACGGCACAAAAAATAAAAAGTATATCATTCTGGGAATTATAGTGCTTTCTTTATTGTTTGTATTATCACGTTTAAAGCCGATACAGAATATTAGTATAGACCTTTTAAAAATGATAAATATTAATTTTTAAATTTTGATTTTACGTAATGTTTCTTTCGAACGTGTTCGAAATTTATTCGGAATCGGCAACACTTCTAAATTGGAAGGGTTCACGTATTAAACAGAAGTTGTATAATTATAAATTGTCTCAAAATAGTCAAGATGACGCCCCTCCAACCCCTCCCCTCCTCCTTCAAGGGAGAGGGATAAGGTGTGGGTAAGACATTCAGGCCATGTATATTGGTTCTATGATGTCAATTCAATTATGATACTTCTACTAGATGGAATATATTCGAACTATGGGCGCAAGAAAACAACATAGAAAACAGTTTTTACAAAGGCATCCCCTTTGTTGTTTCTGTGGAGGTGAGACACCATCAATGGAAACTGACCATATCCCAGCGCGGGTGCTTTTCGACCAACGACAGTGGCCGGAGGGATATGAATTTCCAGCATGTAAGCCATGCAACAGGATTTCACGCCATGATGAGCAAGTGGTTGCAATGCTTTCCCGGCTATATCCAGAAGCCGATAATGCCGACAAGAAAAAAGAATTTTCTGAACGTGTCCGAGCTGTTGCTCATAACAATCCTGGCTTATTAGAAGAGATGAGAGTTAGTACAGATCAAGCACAAGATACTCTTAAAAAATACAATATACAGACACCTGAAGGATTAGCTTTATCAGATTTGCCTTTTCTTTCTGTCAAAGGGCCACTTGTAAGCAGTGCAGTTGCAAATTTCGGTCGAAAATTATTCATGGCCCTGTATTATAAACATACAAACAAAATCCTTCCCAGAGAGGGAGGAATTGCCATTCGTTGGTACTCTAATCTTCAAGTTGAAAATGGTGAGATTCCAGGAGAATTGGCACCACTCGCAAGCGGATTCCCAAATCTCGAGCGCTCAAATATGGATCTTTCTGAACAGTTTTTTTATAGGTTTGGTGTAACCGACAACTTAAAGGCTGCGGTGTTTCTGGCATTCTTTAGACAGTCATTTTCTATCTTAGGTTATGTGAACGCGAAGGCCGTTGACATTCAGTTGACAGAAAACGCCACAATTTTACAACCGTACCAACATAAGACTTAAAAGGAAGAACAAAAATGCTCAATGAAAAAAACATATACGGCCCTGACAACCCCCACCCTTTAAGCTCACGGAAAACGGAGCTTATCTGGGAAGGGAAGTATGATGAGTATGGCAACAGGCGGGAGGTTGATATTGCCGGATGTGCCATGCCGATGCAGAAAATTGAGACGATTGATGAGCCTGCAAGCAGATTAAAGCCTCTCGGCCTCTTTGATCATGAAAAGGCCCACAAGGATGATTTCAGAAACATGCTCATCTGGGGCGACAACAAGCTCGTCATGGCGAGCCTTCTGAAAGACTTCAAAGGCAAGATCGACATTATATACATTGACCCACCCTTTGATGTAGGCGCTGATTTCACAATGAACATCCCTGTCGGAGAAGGCAAGGAAACGATAGGGAAAGACCAGTCAACCCTTGAAATGGTGGCTTATCGGGATATGTGGGGGAAGGGTACGGACAGTTATTTGCACATGATGTATGAACGGCTGGTGCTGATGAAGGAGCTGTTAAGTGAGACGGGGACTATTTATGTTCATATAGACTGGCGAGTTAATAGTTATTTAAGGCTAATGCTAAATGAAGTTTTAGGAAACGAAAATTTCAGAAACGAAATAATTTGGGCCTACACCGGTCCTTCTCGTAAAGTTAAAGATTTTCCAGACAAACACGATATTATTCTGCGTTACAGTAAAACAGACTCTTATTTTCTCAATTTAGATGCCGTGAGAGTGCAGTATAGCGAAAGCTTTATGGAACGCAGAAGATATATTGAAGGAAAAGGTGGTATTTATGCTAATAGAAAACGTGACGAGCGTATCTTGGGGGAATATAACAAAGGTAAAATTCCAGAAGATTGGTGGCCTGACATTCCTGCAGGCGGCCAAATATCCAGAAATGAACTTGTTGGCTTCCAGACCCAAAAACCAGAAGCCCTTCTTGAACGCGTTATAAAAGCCTCTTCCAACGAAGGCAATCTTGTGGCTGATTTCTTCTGTGGTTCAGGCACTACAGGTGCGGTTGCGGAAAGGCTCGGAAGGCGGTGGATAATGGCAGACCTTGGAAGGTTTGCAATCCATACCACACGAAAACGGATGATTGAGGTTCAGAGAAAACTGTATGAAGAAGGCAAACCATACCGTGCCTTTGATGTCTATAATCTCGGCAGGTATGAAAGGCAGTGGTGGCAGAAGGAAAGGCTAAAAGGTGCAGATGAGGAGCACCGGAAGGTTGTTCTTGGATTTTACAGGGCAGAGGTCCTGCAGAACTCAAACTCACCGCTTATCCATGGCAGAAAAGGTTCGGCCCTGTGTCATGTTGACAGCATAGACGGGCTTTTTACCCGTGATGAATTAAGGGCTGTTGCCGGAGCGGCAAAAGAGGCAGGGGCCAGGGAGCTGCATTGCCTTGCATGGGAGTTTGAGATGGACCTGAGGCTCGTATGCCTTGAGATAGAACATGCTCATGGTATCAAAATTAAGCTTATTCCGATTCCACGTGAAATTATGGAAAAAAACAGGACATCTCCGCCTCCGTTCCTTGAAGTTGCCGTGCTTGAGGCGGAGCCTGTTTACAAGACTGTAAGTGGCAAGAAAGTCGTTGATATTAAACTGACCAAGTTTGTTCCATCCCTTGCAGAGGTTCCGAGCAAAGAACTTGAAGCCCTCAAGGAAAGGGCAATAAAAAGCGGATTCGACTTTATAGACTTCTGGGCAGTGGACTTCGACTACCAGGATGGACAACCCTTTGAGCATCACTGGCAGGCATACCGCACAAGAAAAAACCGTTCCCTTCCCACTGTTTCAGATTATGAATTTGATAAATATCCGAAAAAAGGGAAATATACCGCCTGTGTCAAGGTGGTAGATATTTTCGGGTGTGATACATCCATAACGGTAGAGGTGGATTATTAAAGACCAGGGCGTATTATTATGGCCTTGAGTATTGCAGAATGAGGAGTTGCTGGTGTCAAAACTGCCTAATTACAAGAAGGCGATTATTGATCCTGACAAGATCAA
>JAADFS010000027.1 GCA_013152795.1 Deferribacteres bacterium | reverse complement strand
TGGGCAGTGCAGTCCTTATTATGCTGAAGGCCGCAAGGCAGCAGGGGCCGCCCGAGTTTTCGGGCACGGTCCAGGCGCGTGAGATAAATGCAGGCTCGCGGATTCCGGGGAAGATACAGCGCATCCTTGTCAGGGAGGGTGATTCAGTCAACCGCGGGGATGTGCTGGTGCAGCTTGAAAACCGGGAGGCTGCGGCTGCGCTTCAGGGGGCGGAGGCCGAGCTTGAGGCCGCCGGGGGCAGGCTGAAAGAGGCCCGTGCGCGGCTTGAGACCGCAAGGAAGAGATACATCGCGGCAGAGAAACAAGCAGATGTCAGCAGGGCGGAGTACGAGAGGATGAAGATAACCCTTGAGCAGGCCCGGCGGGAAATGAAGCGCATGCAGGGCCTCTATGAAAAGGGGTTTGTATCCAAGCAGGAGCTTGATATAAAACAGACGGCGTACAATGAAGCAAAGGCATTACTGAGTGCGGCCGGGTCAAGGGTCGCACTCGCGCGGGCAGAGCTGGACGTGGCCGCCTCAGTGGTAAAGACTGCGGAGCTGCAGATAGGCACCCTGAAGTCAAGGGTCAGGGAGGCCGGTGCACTCGTAAGCCTGAGGCGGGCGCAATATGAAGATACGGTAATCACGGCCCCCGGCCGCGGCGTGGTTGTATACAGGGCCTTTGAGGAGGGCGAGACCGTTGCCCCTTATACAACGATTCTCACCATTGTGGACATGAATGACAGATGGATCAGGATCGATGTCGACGAGACATACCTGCCGGAGATAAAGCCCGGCGCCGCTGCCGTGATTGAAGCAGCAGGCACGGACAGGAAATTCAGGGGGCGGGTCTTCAGTATTGCGCGCGAGGCGGAGTTTGCAACACAGAGGGATGTCACACGGGGGAGGCAGGACATAAAGACCTTTGCCGTAAAGCTCAGGGTGGACGACCCCGACGGAGTCCTGAAACCGGGCATGACGGTGAGGGTCAGGATCCAATGAACTCCATAGAGGTGCATGAACTCACAAAGCGCTTCGGAGGGCTCACCGCGGTGAAGGAAGTCAGCTTTACGGTGGCCGCGGGGGAGTTCTTCGGCCTGCTCGGCCCGAACGGCGCGGGGAAGACCACGCTTATCAGGATGCTGACCACGCTTTTAAGGCCCTCCTCCGGCAGGGCACTGGTTGCGGGGTTCGACGTGGCAAAAAAACCTGATGATGTCAGGCGCTCCATAGGTGTCGTGCCCCAGGCCATGACAAGTGACCTGGACCTTACGGGTTTTGAGAATATGGACATCTACGGCAATTTCTACGGTATCCCCAGGAAACAGAGAAGGGAAAGGATCAGGCGGCTCCTTGACATGGTCGGGCTCACGCAGAGGGCCGGGAGCCTTGTGGCCACATATTCAGGCGGTATGCGCAGGCGGCTTGAGATAGTAAAGGCCCTTGTGCACAGGCCCA
This sequence comes from Deferribacteres bacterium, assembly GCA_013152795.1. GTDB lineage: Bacteria > Nitrospirota > Thermodesulfovibrionia > UBA6902 > UBA6902 > JAADFS01. The sequence continues at coordinate 7,745 of JAADFS010000027.1, read as the reverse complement.
GGATTCTCTTTCTTGATGAGCCGACCCTCGGGCTCGACCCGCAGAGCAGGAGAAACGTGTGGAATTTCCTCGAGGACTTCAAGAGGGAGGATAATCTCACGATCTTTCTCACCACGCATTACATGGAAGAGGCTGAATCCCTCTGCGACAGGGTGGGCATAATCGACTACGGCAGCATAATCGCCCTTGATTCCCCGGAAGGGCTGAAGTCGAAACTGCCGGAAAAGGATGTCGTCATATTCGAGCTGCCGGACGTGAACGACACGATAGTGGAGGGACTCGGGAAACTGGATATCGTCCACAACATAGTGAGGAAGGATTCCACGCTCAGGATATCCGTTGACAACGGCTCCCGCATGGTCCCGCCCCTGATGGGGGAGATATACAGGCTCGGGGGCTCCGTCAGGTCCGTGGTGGTGGAGAAACAGTCCCTTGAGGATGTCTTCATTCATTACACGGGACGCTCTATAAGGGACGAGGAGGCAAGGAAGGTGAGCTTCCTCACAGGCGCCGGCGTTCCGCAGAAGTGGGGCAGATAGTGACAAGGACCTTTGCAGTCATAAGGCGCGATCTCCTGAAGTTCAAGCGCAACCCCATGGTCATCATGATGAGCCTGGTCATGCCTATTATCTATCTCGTGATCCTCGGAAATTCATTTCAGGGAAAACTGAAACACCTGCCGGTCGGGGTCGTAAACCTGGACAGCGGGCATGATTCCCGCCTGTTTGTAAACAAGCTGAGGGCTGTTGAAAACGGCCCCGGGACCTTCACGCTCGTAATGCTCAGGGACCAGGAGGCCGCCGTAAGGCTCGTCAGGGACGGCAGGTTAAAGGCCGCGATAATCATCCCCCGGGGGTTTACAAGGAGGTATCTTGCCTCAAGATCTGCCGAGGCCGGGCTGTTCATCGACAATACGGACGGGATATCGGCTGCAACCATAAGGGATACGGTAAGGAATATATTCGACTCCATATCCATAGAATACGTCCCCATAAGGGAGCCCGGCGGCAGGCGGTATTTAAGGGATACGGACCTTTACCCCAAGGTCGACTATGACCAGTCGCTTGTGCCCGGCGTTGTGATAATGGCGATCTTTCTCGGTACACTGACCACAGGCGCGTTCAACCTTGTAATGGACAGATTCCTCGGCATTGATGAAAGCTATCTCCTTACCCCGCTTAAAAAGACCGATATCGTGGCCGGTCTCGTGGTAAGCGGCGTAATCATCACCACGATCATAACGGCCCTGGTGATGCTCATCAGCATGCTGATCACGGGCATACCACTTTCCGGCAGCGCCGGCAGGTACGGCCTCATATTCGCGGTACTGATACTTACAACCGTCGGCATGCTCAACATGATGTTCGTCTTCCTCGGCAGGATCAGCCACCCGAGGATAATGGGCATACTCACCGGATTTCTGAATGTCATATTCTTTTTCCCCAGCGGGGCCGTATATCCGGTGGAGAGTTTCCCGGGCTGGCTCAGGACATTTGCAAAGGTGAATCCGGAGGCCTACGCGGTTCATGCCCTGAAGTCCCTGCTCTTCAAGGACGTGGGACTCAGCGCCATTTATCAGGACATTGTCTTTTTGTCCGGGTTTGCGCTCATCATGATGATAACGGCCGTAAGCTTTTTCAAGAGAACCCTCTGAAGGCCCCCGTATATCCCGCAGTGCGGTTTACAGGGGGAACAGCACAGCCCCCTCCCCCTAACCCCCTCCCGCCAGGGGAGGGGGGACTTATTTCTTTCTGCACCCTGAACTCAGAACTCAGAACTTTGAACTCCGAACCCGGTATCCGCTTTACCAGTTCAGCTCGCTGTCTATCCACCCGCCCACTTTTTCGGTACTGAAATAACCGAGGTCGGCGACAAACCTTCTCGCCTCTGAATACGGCACCTGTTTTTTTATCTCCTGGCCGTGAAACTGCACGATGATCTGATAGCTCTCGTCCCTGGGCACGGAAATGGAGAAATTACCATTTCTGTCGGTCCTGCCGTACCCTACTATGTTGTCATTGCTGTCCTTTATGATCACGGTTGCGTCCCTTGCGGCAAACAGGTTTGTCTTCATGTTGTTGTTATTATATGAGACTTCCCTGATATAGGAATAGCCGTGTTTTTCCATGTAGGTGGATATGAAATTGCACTTGAAGTAAGCGGAGCCGTTTATTGTTACATCCGTGGCAGCGGATACGGCGCTGATAAAAATAAAAAGGGCCGGCAGCAGGCCGCAGCAGACAGACAAGAGAATCTTTCTCATAATACACCACCTGATATCTTATTAAACCGGTTTCCCTACCGGTGATTTTACCGTGTTTATGAGTATGAGTAACGGATTTCCGTCTGCAAAACTTTAACGGTGGAAATGAAATACCGCCTGGAGTCAGGAGAGCCTGCCGGAAAAGCTTTATCTGCGATACCTTCAGGAAATACTCCGCACGGCATTTTTGACGTCTTTTGGAAGTTCACTTTCCGTTATTTCCTGCAATAAAGAGTTATTTCCAATATCACATCGCTTTATAAAGGTTTTACGGCAGGCTCTCCTGACTGTTTTATGCAACATTAAGGTTATCTGTTTTTTTGTTCCCGGGTCTCGATAAAACTCAGCAGGTAATCCCTGAACCTGCCCGGCAGCAGCCATCTTATCCCCAGTTTTTCAGCCCACTTCACGGCGCCGCGGTCCGCGGTGACCAGCAGTGCGCCGAGCTCCTTTGCCAGAAGTATAAGGTCCACGTCTTCCTTGCTGTCAATGATTCCTTCCCTCAGGGCCTCCCTGTAGTTTTTCCTCATGCCCTGAATAATCTCCCTTTCATCAAGCCTGCCCACATCCCTGACGGCCTTCTCGGCAATCCTCAGCCCCTTGTTGATCCTGGCCCTTATGTCCTCGATAAGCTCATACAGCAGGAAGGCGGGACAGCTCAGTTCATGCCTGCTTGGTGATTTCTGGTGAATGAGAGCCAGGAACCTGCCGGGTATTTTCCGCTGATCGACAAAATTCAGCAGTTCTTCAAAGATGGAGGAAGGCATGTAGAATTCAAGCTCGGGAATCCGTTCGGCAAGTGCGAGAAACCCGTTTATCGCTTCAGTGGGCGTATTGCCGAAATCATTGCGCACCTCGGGATTGACAAACAGGCTTGTATCAAGAACTACTATGTCTCTTCTGGGCCTTGCAGACTTCATTAATGTCAAGGATTAAGGTATTCCAGCTCTTGCATTCAGGACACCTGCCCGTCCAGTCCCTTGATGTGTAACCGCATGTGGAGCAGCAGAAGGGCACAACGAGGGGTTTCTCTACTTTCAGCGCCTTCTTGAATTCATCAATGGCCTTTTCATACTCGGAGCGCCTCTCGTAAATGCTGCCGAAAAGGGTGTGCAGATGGGGGAAATCAAAAGCGGATGTGTCTATGTTGTTCATTGTCTCAAAGGCATGGTCTATCATCTCGAGCCGGTAATAGAGCTTTGCGAGGAAGAGCTGGAGCTTCAGATCGCGGGGGTTCTGCTCTATGGACTTCTGGTACAGGTCGATTATGGCGCCCGGCTCGCCCTGGGCTATATAAAACTCCTCAAGCCTTACAAGGATGACCAGCGATGAAGTCGCCTTGTAGCCGTTTAAGAGTATCTCCCGCGCCTCCTTTGTATTGCCTTCCTGCATGTATATGTCGGCAAGCGCGGGATAGGCGGCGATAAAGTCCTTGTCCGCCTTCAGAACGGCCTTTAATGTCTTCACCGCCCTGTCGGCGGCCCCTGTCCGGAACAGGTGGCGCCCCAGTTCATATTTGTAGCCGAGGAGATTCCTGTTTTCCTTCTTCTGGTCGTCCTCCGGGAGTTTTGACTTGAGTATCTTCTGCTGAACATCTATGACCTCTTCCCACTCGCCGTTTCTCTCGTATATATCGCGTTTCCTGTAAAGGATCTTCGTGTTCTCGCCGTCTATCTCCATAATCTGATCAATGTATTTTACGGCCTCATCCCACTTCTGCAGGGCCTCGGAGACCTTCTGGAGGGAAAGCAGGATTTCTATGTTTTTGGGCCTGATCTCGCCGGCCCTTAAATAAAAATCCTTGGCCCTGATAAACTCCTCCCTGCCGAAGAATATATCACCAAGTCTCAGCAGGGCATCGCAATGGTCCGGCTCGTCTTCTATCACGCGGGTGAAGAGTTCCTCGGCCTCTTCATGCCTGCCGGCAAAGAAGGCATCCAGGCCCTTTGCGTACAGGGTCTGAATCTTTGCGGCCTTTTTCTGCCGGCGCTGCACCTGCCAACTGTTGATATACCGCCTTGTATCCCTGATGGCCACGACTATGAACATCGACAGCATGCCGGTTGCAGCGGATATGAGGATCAGGGCGATCACGGGGATTTGATAACTCATCCCGTTCCAGATCGTCAGCTCAACCAGGCCTTTGTTGAGAAGGGCCAGGAATATAAGTACAACAAGGAATATAAGTATTATGAAGAAACTAAGTTTAGCCATGAGTCAACATTTCCCTTCCAGATATAGAATTCAGATAAGATTGCCAGAGATTTTCTTATCCTTGATATCACGCAGGGGGGATTCCCCTGCCGGTATTCTCGGGGCGTCCATCCAGAATTTTTCCAGGTCGTAAAACGCCCTGGTTTCCCTGTCGAAGATATGGATTACGATGTCGCCGTAATCGAGCAAGACCCACCGCGCAAAGTTCATTCCCTCCCTTCCCAGGGGGAAAATCTTTTTCTTTGAGAAAAATTCGTCTATTGCTTCGGCAATAGCCTTTATCTGAGCCGGATTTTCTCCCGAGCAGATTATGAAATAATCCGCAATCGTTGAAAGGTCTTTTACCTCGAGGATAACCGTGTCAATGGCCTTTTTATCAATGGCCTTTTCAGCGGCCTTGACGGCCAGATTTTTAATATCAATGATGCCTAAAGGAATCTCTCCTTTCCGGTTTTATGATTTTCCGTATACAATTTATTTGAAATTATATAGGATTTCACAGAATCAGGCAAGAGATATTTTATATTCCTGCCGGCTGCTATCAAATTTCTTATGTGCGAGGCCGATATGTTCAGGCCGGTTACCCTGGATAAATAACCCTTCCGCTCTTCCGAGATATCAAAGGAAAACCCGTCCGTCTTCCCCCTGTCAAGGTCAAGCAACGTCCTTTTGCGTACACCCTTCAGGAAAGGCGACGCTGACAGGTCGGCAAACGCGTATCCGGGCCTTGATATTATTACCATGTTGGTCAGGCTGACAAGCCTCTCCGGGTCTTTCCAGCCCGGCAGGTCAAGAAAGGCATCGATCCCCAGGATAAAGAAGAGGGAGCTCTTTCTGTACCTGTTCCGCAGTCTTGCAACCGTGTCGACGGAATAGGATTTCCCGCGCGTGCCTATCTCTATCCTGGATATTTCAAAGTGCTCATTGCCTGCTATTGCGGCCCTGACCATATTATAGCGGTGTCCTGCACCCGCAAGGCCGTGCTTCTCAAAGGGCGGCCTGCCCGCCGGGATAAAGATAATCTTCTCCAGAGACAGTTTTTCGGCCACCTCCACGGCGGTTCTCAGGTGACCGTAATGAATCGGATTGAATGTCCCGCCGTATATGCCGATATTCATTTCCTCTCTGTCCGCTGTGCCGTCTCAGGTCCTGACCTGGCCGTTGCCCGTTACTATGAACTTGGTGCAGGTCAGTTCCTCAAGGCCCATCGGGCCGCGGGCGTGTATCTTGTCCGTGGATATGCCCATCTCGGCCCCGAGGCCGTACTGGAAGCCGTCACTGAACCTTGTGGATACATTCACAAACACGGAGGAGGAATCCACTTCCCGCAGGAATCTCATGGCCCTCGCATAGTCCTTCGTCACTATGGCGTCTGTATGCGCGGAGCCGTACCGGGCGATATGCTCCATTGCATCGTCCATGTCCCTGACCACCTTTATATTCAGTATCAGGTCAACATATTCAGTGTAGAAATCCTCCTCGGAGGCGGCTGCAACGGTACCGTCGATTTTCCTTGTCTTGGGGCATCCCTTAAGCGTAACCTTCGCCTTTTTAAACCTCGCTATCATGGGCGGGAGAAATTTTCTTGCAATCTTTGTGTCCACCAGCATCGTCTCCATTGCATTGCATACCCCCGGACGCTGCACCTTTGCATTGAAACATATATCCTCGGCCATCCTGAGATCGGCATCGCGGTCGACAAACACGTGGCATACCCCCTTGTAGTGCTTTAGCACCGGGATGCGGGAATTCTCGCTGACCGTCCTGATAAGGCCCTCGCCGCCCCTGGGGATGATCACGTCGATTATGCCTTCGAGCTGCACCATCTCCATAATCGCCTGCCTGTCGGGGTTGTCGATAAAGGTTATGACATTCTCATCTATGCCTGCCTTTGCGGCGGCAGCCCTTAATATCTTTACAATCGCGGTGTTGGAATGTATGGCCTCTGAACCGCCCCTCAGTATCACGGCATTGCCTGCCTTGAGGCAGAGGGCCGATGCATCCGCCGTGACATTCGGCCTTGATTCATAGATAATCCCGATAAGGCCGAGGGGCACCCGCATCCTGCCCACCATCATGCCGTTGGGGCGCTGCCACATCTTTGTGATCTCCCCGACGGGATCCGGCAGGTTTGCGATCTCTGTAAGGCCGCGCGCCATGTCATCGATTCTCTTTGCATTGAGGGTGAGCCTGTCGATCATGGCCCTGCTCAGGCCCTTGTCCCGGGCAAAGGCAATATCCTTCCTGTTGGCCTTCTGGAGTTCCTTTGCCTTCTTCTTCAGGTCAGCGGCCATTTTCAGCAATGCATTGTTTTTCTGTTCCGAAGACGCCTTTGCAACGGCCCTTGCACCGTCCTTTGCGGCCCGGGCCTTTTTCAAGACATACGATTTAATATCCATGAATACACCTCTCTCAGAAAATAACTATCCATTTTAGCATAATTGCGTCAATCTTTGTTTTTCCTTACAGTGGCATAAAATACCGCCAGCAGGCAGTAGAAAGCTTTATCTGCGATACCTTCAGGGGTAACAGCACAGCCCCCTCCCCCTAACCCCCTCCCGCCAGGGGAGGGGGGACTTGTTTCTTTCTGCACCCTGACAACTGCACCCTGCACCCTGTTCTGTTAAAATCCCATCGCTTTATAAAGGTTTTCCGGCAGACTCTCCTGCGTGTTTATGCTACACATTAAGGTTTATGATGAAAGCAGGTTGCCGGCTGAAATCAAACATATAAAAATCTGCTATAATATTTTTTATGTCACTTCTTGAAAAACACATTACCGAACCCAAAATCGCTTACTTTTCGATGGAAATAGGCCTGAGGGACGACATACCGACTTACTCGGGCGGCCTGGGCATCCTTGCAGGCGATACCGTCAAGTCAGCGGCGCGGCTGACCTGTGCCTGCCTTTTGTGGCAGTCACACTCATCAGCAGGAAGGGATATTTCCGGCAGGAACTTGACAGCAGGGGACACCAGACGGAAAAGCCCGCTGAATGGGACCCTTCAAAACTGATGACGCCCGCCCCTGAAACCGTCACCTTGACGATTGAGGGCAGGGAGGTCCATCTCCGGGCATGGATTTATCTGGTCGAGAGCCCGAGGAATGAGAGTGTTCCGGTTATATACCTTGATGCAGACCTGCCCGAAAACGACCCTGAGGACAGAACCCTCACAGACTACCTGTACGGCGGAGACGACACATACAGGATAAAGCAGGAGATGATACTCGGCATCGGCGGGGTGAGAATGCTGAGGAAACTCGGATT
>JAADFS010000026.1 GCA_013152795.1 Deferribacteres bacterium | reverse complement strand
GAGGTCTCTGCATTTTTTTATCCGAGTTGATTATCAGTATATCGGCCATTCCGGGCAGTTTCAGGGCCGAAGGCTTTATCTGCCCGTCTTTACCGGTGATGAATATTAACAGATGCGGATTCAGAAAATCCACGGGACTGTTGCCTTCGACTATCACCCCCCTCAGACCCTGCATCCTGCCCATTGCGATATTCAGGGCATCCTGAAGCTCGCGGCCGCCGGGGCTCCTGACCCAGACGACTTTTGCGGCTCCTGCCCCGGACATTAAAGCGGTGTCCTTGTCTTTCTGCATGATTGTCGCCGGGTCATCAGTAACCGATGTGTAAACACGGGTCCTGGTGAATTTGACGGCGCCGAAACCCTCCAGATTCTCCAGGAGAATGGAGCAGAGGGTTGTCTTCCCCACGCGGCTGTGGGCTCCGGTCACGGAAATAATCCTGAAAGAATCCCCGGCAGACATAAGATACAGGATACAGCAAGCAGGACTGTAGATACAAGATGTTCTGGGACGGGAGTTTTTCTTAATGTCAACCTTATGTTAACTTTAATGTTGCATAAACGGCAGGAGGGCCTGCCGTAAAACCTTTATAAAGCGATAGGATAGCAGTGAAAAACATCATCTCGGCCAGCAGGCGCACGGATATCCCGGCCTTTTATACGGAATGGTTTATACAGAGACTCAGGGCAGGGGAGGTGTATGTTAAGAACCCTTACGGCGGACAGGTCCACAGGGTGTCGCTGAGACCGGATGACATCCATTGTATTGTATTCTGGTCAAAGAACTTTGCTCCGCTGATTGCACGCATTGAAGAGGTTGAAAGGGTGACAAGGAATCTCTTCTTTCATTTCACGATAACCGGCATGCCCGCTGAGATCGAGCAGCACACGCCTCATTACAGGGATGCGATCAGCGACCTTGTTTATATTGCAGGGCGATACTCTGCCGCGCATGTGGTGTGGCGTTTCGACCCGATATGCATCACGGACAGGCTGCCCTTTGAATATTATGAGGATATATTTTCGGAATGTGCTGAAAAACTGCGGGGAAGCTGTATAAAATGTTATACCAGTTTTGTGCAGAAATATAAAAAGTCCCTTGTGAATTTCGCGAAATACAGCACTCACAGAATGGCTGAGGTGGATATTGAAACGCAGAGGACTTATGCAGGCAGATTAAGCAGTATCGCGGAGAAAAACGGCATCCGGCTGTATGCATGCTGCAACGATCATTTATTGTCCGGAAAGGTCCTGAAGGGCAGTTGCATTAACAGCAGGGAACTGGCGGAAGTGTTCGGTGATTTTTCTATTATGTCGGCCCCTGCCGCGCCTACAAGAAGGGAATGTGCGTGTTCGAGAAGTATCGATATAGGAGCTTACGACACGTGCCCGCACGGCTGTCTGTACTGCTATGCCAATGCGGACAAGACCAGGGCGAGGGCGGCCTGTGCTGAAATGGATATGGGCTGGAACGCACTGGGGTTTAATGTGGATGCAGGTTAGAACCTGCTCTTCCGGCATTAACGGCTTCATTTGCTTTTCTTTGCATTTTACGGTATCTTTTTCCATTGAAGGGTCTTTTTTTGATTTGATTTTTTACAGAATACTCCATATTGTAAGGTACACATTAATGTTGCATAAACGGGCAGACTCCTCTGCCCTCGGTGGTATTTTATGCCACTGTTAAGGTAAACGGGCGGAAGGGCCGTTGCCGCCCCTTCTGTAATTTGTGAATTACATATATATCGAAAACAAGTCGGACCTCCGGGAATACCTGGAACAGCTTGAGGAGAAAGGGCACAGTATCATCGCCCTTGATATAGAGGCTGAATCCAACCTGCACGCCTACGGGGAGAAACTGTGCCTGGTGCAGGTATTCGACGGTGTCAGCGGGGTAATCATTGATCCCCTCGGCATAGACAACAACACCCTCAGGCTTCTCTTTGAAAATACGAACATCCTGAAGGTAATGTACGATGCAGGCAGCGACCTGTCCCTGCTTAAAAACACCTCCCGTATAGAGATAAAATCCATACTGGACTTGAGGCCGGCTGTTGAGCTGCTTGATTATGAAAAAAAGGACCTCCATTCGGTTGTCGCCTTTGAACTGGGAATATTCCTGAAAAAGAAGAGGAAGTACCAGAGATATAACTGGACGACAAGGCCCCTGTCCGAACAGGCTGTTGAGTATGCCCTGAATGATGTGATATACCTGCTTACACTGAAGGATGTCATCCTGGCAAAACTGTATGCAAGAAAGCTGTTTGAGCCGTTTTTCCTGAGGAACCTCCAGATACAGAATAAGGATTACACCAGAAACCCCGAGGACAAATACAGGAAGATAAACGGATACAGCAGGCTGGGAGATACCCAGAAGGCGGTTTTCCGGAAGGTCTTTGATATCAGGGAAAAATATGCGAAACTGTATAATATGCCGCCGCATAACGTTATTCACAAGGCTGATCTGATCAATATAGTGAATGATGCGAAATTCATCGACAAGATAAGGTTTACAAAAAGGGTCAGCGCGGAGTTGGCCCGGGAGATAATACGTGAGCTTAAAACAGCTTTAAGGAAGCTTAGATGATCGGGGTATGCATATCCCTTTATGTTGCATAAACAGGCAGGAGAGCCTGCCGTAAAACCTTTATAAAGCGATGGGATATCGGAAATAACTCTTTATTGCAGGAAGTAACGGAGAGTGAAATTCCAAAAGACGTCAATGTGCTGTGCGGAATATTTCCTTAAGGAATCGCAGATAAAGCTTTTCCGGCAGGCTCTCCTGCCCGCTGGTGGTACTTTTTTGCCACTGTAAAGTAAACAGACAGGAGAGTAAGGAATTATGGAGAAAAGGGCCAAGTTTTCAATATCTTATTATCTGATAGTTTTTGCAACCATACTGTTGCTTGATTCACTGTTTTTTTCCGGTTATTCGGTAAAGGAGATTTCCTACAAGGAATTCCGCGACCGGTTGGCGGCCGGTAAAATCCAGAGCGTTGTCATAGAGGATAAGAAGATTTACGGCCTGATGAAGCCGCCGGATTCAGAGAAAACAACGCAGTCCGGAGATATGTCCCGAGAGAGATTCTCCCCGGAACATGTCGAGACACCATGGCGCCTGAAACTGAAGGCATTGAAAGAGGAGCGTGAAAAGGCACTGAAACGGCAGTTTGTTGTCACCCGTCTTGAAGACCCCAAGCTGCTGGAAGACCTTCAGTCCCACGGTGTGGATTACCGTGGGAGGATAGAATCGGACTGGCTGCAGAACCTTTTCTTCAACTGGATTATCCCTCTTATCCTCCTTGTTGTTATATGGGGATATGTCTTCCGTAAAATGGGAGGGGGGCCCGGTGTTCTGAATGTCGGGAAAAGCAAGGCCAGGATTTATGCCGAAGATGTCAAGAACAAAATAACCTTCAAGGATGTCGCGGGTATTGATGAGGCCGTGGAAGAGGTGAAGGAAATAGTGTCCTTCCTGAAAAACCCCCAGAAATACACGCGCCTGGGCGCGAAACTACCCAAAGGGGTGTTGCTGGTGGGCCCGCCGGGAACAGGCAAGACCCTGCTTGCAAGGGCCGTGGCAGGGGAGGCCGGCGTGCCTTTTTTCAGCCTGAGCGGCTCTGATTTCGTCGAGATGTTCGTGGGTGTGGGGGCGGCCCGCGTGAGGGACCTCTTCAACGAGGCAAAGGCAAAGGCCCCCTGCATTATCTTTATAGATGAGCTGGATGCCGTGGGCAAGAGCCGCGGCAAGGGGGGCTATGTTGCGGGTTATGATGAGAGGGAGAACACCCTGAACCAGCTCTTGACCGAAATGGACGGTTTTGACCCCAAGACAAGTATTGTCATCATGGCGGCCACGAACCGGCCCGAGGTGCTTGACCAGGCGCTGCTGCGGCCCGGCCGCTTTGACCGGCAGATTCTCGTTGACCGTCCAGACCTGAAAGGACGGATACAGATATTCGAGGTTCATACGCGCAAGCTTGTGCTGGACTCGGATGTCGACCTGCATAAACTGGCGGCTGCCACCCCCGGCTTTGCCGGCGCCGAGATCATGAACGTCTGCAACGAGGCCGCCCTGCTGGCCTCGCGTAAGGGGAAGGACAAGGTGAGCATGTCGGATTTCCAGGATGCCATCGAGAGGGTCATTGCAGGGCTGGAGAAAAAGAACAAGCTTATCAATCCGCGTGAACGGCGTATAGTCGCCTACCATGAATCAGGGCATGCAATAATCGGCTATTTCACCCCCGGCGCCGACCCTGTTCAGAAGGTCTCAATCGTGCCGCGCGGCATAGGCGCCCTCGGCTATACCCTTCAGACCCCCCTGGAGGATCGCTATCTGATGTCACGGTCTGAGCTTATAGGCAAGATAAAGGGGCTGCTCGGGGGCAGGGCGTCTGAAGAGGTGGTCTTCGGCGAGGTCTCCACCGGTGCGTCCAATGACCTTGAAAGGGCGACGAAGATCGTCAGGAACATGCTCACCGTATACGGCATGAGCACCAGGATACCGAATATCTCGCTGGTGGAGAATAACACCGGCGGCTTTCTGGGGCAGGGCCCGTTTACAACACGCCGCTCTGAAAAGATTGAGCAGATAATCGATGAAGAGGCACTTGAGATTATCCGTACCTGCTACGAAGAAGACAAGGAGTTTCTCCAGAGGCACAGGGACAAGCTTAATAAAATGGCTGAGACGCTTCTTGAAAAGGAGAATATGGACGAAAAGGATATCATGGCCATCCTCGGTCCCCGCCCGGGTGCCGCAGAGGAATCGCAATAGGGCGTGCAGGTGCATAAAAAGAGGGTCTGCCGGTTTTTTTCAGCAGACCCTCCCGCCGCCGTTCATGCAGGATTAAGGGCTAATTCTGCTTGCCCGCATCCTCAAATTCCGCGTCAATCACATCTTCCTCTCCACCTGTTTTTGCACCCTGTTCCTGTCGCCCACTGTCTGCGGCCCCGGCGCCTTGCTGGGCCGCGGTTTCCTTGTACATATGCTCTGCGAGCTTGTGCGATGCAGTGCTCAGCGATGCAATTGCGGCCTTTATCTCTTCCGGGTTCTCGGACGTGTCTTTTGCTTTTCTGCATTTCTCGAGGGCATCCTCGATATCCTTCTTTTCGGTCTCGGATATCTTGTCTCCGTGTTCCCTCAGTGTCTTTTCTACGGAATAGATCAGCGTGTCCGCTTCGTTCTTCGCCTCTATGAGCTGTTTCTTCCGCCTGTCCTCCTCGGCATGTGCCTCGGCGTCCTTTACCATCCTGTTGATTTCCTCTTCAGTCAGCCCGCTCGATGCGGTGATCCTTATGGACTGCTCTTTTCCTGTCCCCATGTCCTTGGCGGATACATGAAGGATGCCGTTGGCGTCGATATCGAACGTCACCTCTATCTGCGGTACGCCTCTCGGTGCAGGGGGTATCCCTACCAGCTCGAAATTGCCCAGCAGCTTGTTGTCTGCTGCCATCTCCCTTTCACCCTGGAATATCCTTACCGTCACCGAGGGCTGGTTGTCAGTGGCGGTGGAGAATATCTGGCTCTTCTTCACGGGGATTGTGGTGTTCCTCTCTATCAGCTTTGTGAACACCCCTCCGAGAGTCTCTATGCCGAGCGAAAGCGGGGTAACATCCAGAAGCAGCACATCCTTCATGTCACCCTTCAGCACCGCCGCCTGTATGGCTGCGCCTGCCGCCACGACTTCATCGGGGTTTACGCCCTTGTTGGGCTCCCTGTGGAAGAATTCATGCACTGTCTGATGAACCTTGGGTGTCCTCGTCTGCCCGCCTACCAGCAGTACCTCATCAATGTCCGATGCTGAAAGTCCTGCGTCTTTTAATGCCAGTTTGCACGGCTCTATGGAAAGTTTCAGCAGGTCGTCGATCAACTGCTCGAGTTTGGCCCTTGTGAGCTTCATGACAAGGTGCTTGGGCCCGGATGCATCGGCGGTTATAAACGGGAGATTGATCTCCGTCTCATGGGCGGTCGACAGCTCGATCTTTGCCTTTTCCGCGGCCTCCTTCAGCCTCTGGAGGGCCATTTTGTCTTTTCTGAGGTCAATGCCCTGTTCCTTCTTGAACTCCTCGATTATCCAGTCCATTATCCTGAGGTCGAAGTCATCGCCTCCCAGATAGGTGTTTCCGTTTGTGGCCTTTACCTCAGTGACCCCTTCCCCTATCTCGAGTATCGATATATCGAATGTGCCGCCTCCAAGGTCATACACGGCGACCTTTTCATCTTTTTTCTTGTCCACTCCGTACGCCAGCGATGCTGCGGTCGGTTCGTTTATGATCCTCAGCACATTCAGACCGGCTATCCTGCCCGCGTCTTTCGTCGCCTGTCTCTGGCTGTCGTCGAAATACGCAGGTACGGTTATTACCGCATCGGTTACCTTCTCACCGAGATAGTCTTCGGCGGCCTGTTTCAGTTTCTGCAGTATCATTGCGGATATCTCGGGCGGCGAGTATCTCTTGCCCCTTATCTCCACATGCGCGTCTCCGTTGGGTGCCTCCACGATTTTGTACGGCAGTTTCTTTATGGCGTCCTGTACCTCTTTTGAGTTGTACTTTCTGCCCATCAGCCTTTTTATTGAAAAGACCGTGTTTTCGGGATTAGTAACCGCTTGTCTCTTCGCCACCTGGCCCACAAGCCGTTCGCCCTTATCCGTAAATGCCACTACAGACGGCGTTGTCCTGCTGCCTTCCTGGTTTGGTATGACGATACACTCATTATTCTGATAAACGGCGACAACCGAATTGGTCGTGCCGAGATCTATGCCTATTGCCTTTGCCATTTTCATCTCCTTTCTTCATGGTTATTTGCTGCATAAACCAAATAATAGGTCAGGCTTCCTGCCCGGTTCGCTTTAAAAACGCCAGGCGAAACGCCTGACCTATTATTTGTTTATAAAATCAGGAGCTGATATGGAGAACGAACTCCGCTGCCCTCCATATCGGCTCCCGGCCGGATTTATTCGGCCTTTACAGCGATTTTCTTTGTTCCCTCAACCGCCTTGGCCGTCTTCGGAAGCGTTACAGTCAGCACACCCTTTTTGAATTTGGCTTCAGCCTTGTCTGTTTCGACTTCAACGGGGAGAGGGATTGTCCTGGTGAATGAACCGTACGAACGCTCCATCCTGTAATAGTCTTTCCCCTTGTCTTCCTGCTCTTCCTTTTTCTCGCCTCTGATGGTAAGGGTGTCTTCATTTATGGATACCTCAATGTCCTTTTCGTCCATGCCGGGAAGCTCAGCCTTTACCTTTATCTCCTTGTCATTCTCCACTACGTCGATATCCGGGCTGAATGCACCGAGACGGCCTCCGAACGGCTCCAGGTCAAAACCCTGGAAGAAGTTGTCGAAGAGCTCATCCATTTCCTTTCTCAACAGGGCAAATGGATTGGTCTCTTCGCGTTTCACCGGGATACTTTTTTTCCTGAAAGGTACAATGTCTCTGAATGTCATAGCAAACACCTCCTTTTTTTAATTTTTGAATTTGTCAGGCCTCAGCCTTTACTTCTATCTTCCTCGCCCTCGCTGCTTCAGCTTTGGGCAGTATGAGTTTCAATACACCGTTTTTCACGGTCGCCTGAATCTTCTCCCTGTCGATTTCATCGGAAAGTGTGAATGCCCGCTCGTAATCTCCCACACCGTATTCGGATTCAGCGAGTTTCAGCTTCTCGGGCACCTCCGGCTCCACACAGCCGTGAATAGTCAGCACGTTTTTCTCAAGCGTTATATCAACGGACTTTTCATCCACACCGGGCATATCGGCTATGAGGACGATCTCTGCATCTTTCTCTATGATATCCACATCAGGCCTGTATAACCTGCGTGACCTTGTACGCTCGGCCCGTTCCGGGCTTTTTGCCTCTTTCTTTTTTATCTCCTTTGTTGTTTCCGCCATCTTTATTCACCTCCTTTTTTGTGGATTACTCCGCTGCAATGCTTATCTTCCTCGGTTTTTCAGCTTCTGCACGCGGCAGGTGTAGAGTCAGTACGCCCTTTGAATATTTTGCGGTCACCTTGTCTGCATCGACATTGAAAGGGAGTTCGATTTTCTTGCTGAACTTACCGTACCACCTCTCCCTCCTGTGATATGACTCGCCTTCTTTTGCCTCTTCAGTCTGACGTGAACCGCGCAGTGTGAGCGACTTTCCGATAACAGAGATATCGATATTACCCGGCTCAATCCCCGGCAATTCGGTGGTTACAACCGCCTCGTCGCCGTTGAGCCACAGATTTACTGCAGGAAACTCCACCCGGCTTCTTGCTGTAAGCCTCGATAAAACCTTCTCCATCCGTTCAATTTCACGCCATGGATCAAAAAACTCAAGATCTGACCATAACATGTTCATCTCACCTCCTCAATCTCAGTGTTCCGTTTGTTTTTTCATTGATAAATAAAGCAAACGGTGTGCCAGATGAAATAAATCAATAATATCAATAAGTTATCCCTGGCCTGGGATATCCCGGGGGATGTATTAGGCCGGTATGACCTATAAACCGGCAGGACATACTGGCCTATGGTGCATGTATGTCCCGAGGCGTGACACGCCCTCCGACGTCAGCATTGTATGCAACCGTGGTGTCCGGCGGTTGCGGGTTGCGCTGTACGGGGATTGTAGTAAAATACTCTTAATGGTTGAATCCCTGAAAAAATATGTGGAGCAGATTACCGAGCTTCCAACCGTGCCGGTTGTTGCGCAGGAGATACTGGGTATCGTTGATGACAAACTGGCATCTGTTGACAGGCTTGAAAAAGTCATTCAGAACGACCCCGCCATATGCGCAAAGGTCCTGAGTGTCGCCAACTCGGTTTTTTTCAGAATAAAAGAGCAAGAGCCTGTCAGGACCCTCGGCAGCGCTATCGTCAGGATAGGATTCAACAATGTAAAGAATATAGCCGTCGGTGTATCCCTGCTGAGCGTCTTTGATGATGGAAAACGTGCAGAGGATTTTGACTACCAGAGAATATTCAATCACTCCGTAACCGTGGGGTTTATTGCAAAGCTCCTGTATGGAAGCATTAAACAGAATATCACGGAAGAAATCGTGGTTAACGGTATGTTGCATGATCTGGGTTTTATGGTATTGAACAGGTACTTTTCCGGCGAGTACAGAAAGGTATTGAAGAAAATGGGTAAGGAGGTCTCCCTCCTTGAGGCGGAAAAGGCGGTGCTGGGCTTTAACCATACGGACATCGGTGCATGGCTTGCAGAGAAATGGAATCTACCCCGCAATATTTCAGATACAGTCCTCTATCACCATTCACCGTCTCTTTCAAAGAGGAAGTCCAAGGGCATGGCTGTCATACATCTTGCCGATTATGTGGCAACAAGGAACATAATGGGACCTGTCAGGAACGATCCCGGTTATCCGCTCGATCATTCATCGCTTGATATGCTGGGAATGTCGGAGGATGACCTTGAAAATATGGAGGCGGAAATAGGAAAGGGTTCATTTTCCGACGATCCCTTTAAAACAGGTTGAACAATGCCGGATAAGTTCCGGATTACCGCCGGACTATCCTTGACTTACATCCGCGGGGTTGATAATATAATTTACCCTTTTTGGTGAATTTGTTCTTTTTACTGGCGTTGCCGGTCGTAACACTGATTTTCAGACTGGATAACCTGACCTGTTGTTTATTTTAACCTTAACATTGCATAAGCCGGCAAGGCAGGCTGCCGGAAAAAACTTTCTTCTTTTCCCGGGGGGAAGGGATGTATTGTTTGCCATTCAGGTTTTAAGCGGGATGAAGGGAGTTTGTTCAATGCGGTGGTCAGGCGGAATCGGAGGCTTCAATAATGAAGATAGCCATAGGTTGTGATCATGCCGGAGTTGCCCTGAAGAATGAAATTGTTCCCGTTCTCAGAGAACTTGGCATACAGTGGGATGATTTCGGTACAAACGAAGACAAGTCCGTGGACTATCCCGACTTCGGCGAGAGAGTCTCTGAAATGGTGTCGCAGGGCAAGGTGGAAAGGGGCATCCTGATCTGCGGCACCGGCATAGGCATGTCGATCGTGGCGAACAAATTTCCCGGTGTAAGGGCGGCACTGTGCAGGGAGGATTATACCGCGAAGATGAGCAGACTGCATAATGACGCAAACATCCTTGTGCTGCCCGGAAGGATCATCGACGGAGAGACTGCAAGGAATGTAGCGAAGATATGGTTTACAACCGATTTTGAAGGCGGCAGGCACCAGAGAAGGCTCGACAAGATACGGGCAATCGAGGAGAGACTGCTGAAGGCACCATGAA
>JAADFS010000025.1 GCA_013152795.1 Deferribacteres bacterium | reverse complement strand
AGGGCGAGTGGTACGGAATACCGGTGGAAGGCTATGCAACCGATAACATGCAGGTAAAGAGATATGAGCTTTTTTACAGCACCGCAGAAAACCCTGAAAAGTGGTTTAATGCCATGACCCGCAGGGCAGACGGCAAGACCGTGCCTGTTTCCGGTCATGGTACTGTTCAGGGCCGTATAGGCATGTGGGATGTATCCAGTCTGGAAGGCGAGGTTTTCTATCTCAAACTGAGGGTGGTGGATGTTGCAGGGAATGTCGGTTGTTACGTAATCCCCGCGTCTTTTTCCATAGATAAAGCCGTTGAGACAGCCGCTCTGTCCACTGACAAAAACCTGTTTTCACCGAACGGCGACGGTGTTCTGGATGATCTTCAGATCAGCTATGAGATTGATGAATATGCCACAGTGGATGTAAAGGTATTCAAATTAATCAGGACGGCAGGAGGTACTTATACGCCTGATTCAGAGCCTGTAAGAACGATTGAATCAGGGCTCGGGCACATTGCAGGAACTGAGAACACCTCATGGGACGGCAGGGACGACTCCGGCTCTGTTGTTCCTGACGGGAAATACGCTGTCTCCGTGATTGCAACGGATTCCTGCGGCAATACGGGACAGAGATGGACCGCTGTTGAAATCGACAACACGCCTCCATCGGTCGTTATTGACTATCCAAAGCCGTCAGATACGGTCGGAAATATCATCGAGGTCACTGGCAGCGCCGATGATCCGCATTTTAAAAGCTATGTGCTTGAGTTCGGCCAGGGAGCCGTGCCTGCCGAATGGTTTACGGTTTCACGGAAGAGCACCCCGGTGAAAAGTTCCATACTCGGCAGGTGGAACAACTACGGCCTTGAGGGCATATGGACGCTGAGGCTTGCGGCAGTGGATACGGCCGGAAATGAATCCTCTGCGGCAGTGACAATAGATCTCGGAGAGAGAAAGGATTTAATCAAAGACCTCGCCGCAACCCCGCAACTGTTCTCCCCTAACAATGACGGCAGGCTCGACACCACAAATATCAGGTACGAACTGACCGGCGCGTCTGATGTCAGGATCGAGATATTCGATTCGGAAGACATACTGAAAAAGACCTATACAACCTCAATCCCTTCTGCAGGGACATACACTTATACGTGGGACGGCAGGGATGACAACGGGATAATCGTGCCCGACGGCAGCTACGTCATCAGGCTTACGGCAGCGCTTTCACCTGTTACGCAGGAAGAAAAAATAACGGTATCTGTCGACACCGCGGCGCCTGTTGTGGATATTAAACAGCCGCCGGAAGATTCCTATATCAATGCCGGGGATATCGCCGTAACCGGCACAATCAGCGATGAAAACATCATAGAGTACACTGTCACCTATACAGGAGATGCAGGCGCTGAACTCTTAGACAGCGGCGGCCGGTCAAGGGAGGATTACACCTTCGGCATACTCGACAGCCTTCCTGAAGGCGGTTACACCCTTGATATATCGGCAAGGGACGCCGGGGAGAATACAACCGTAAAGAGCATAGCCTTCACCATAGACAGGACCCCGCCAAGGGTTGCACTGGAAACCCCTGAAGACGGGGAATACTACGGCGCCGGCAGGGATACCGTCAGGATCACCGGCACCGTTGTTGAGGAAAATCTCCGGGTATACAGCCTGAAATACGGCCCGGGAGAGAGCCCCTCGGAGTGGAAAGAGCTTGTCACCGCAGATACCCTGCCCGTTGCCGCGGAATTGTTTGAATGGAAAGTCGGCAAAGACGACGGCATACCTGACGGCCTGTATACGCTTTCTCTTTATGCAGCGGATAAGGCGGCTCTGGAGGCTGAGGTCAAGGTCAGGGTCAGTATTGACAATACACCGCCTGTGGCACTGATAACATCGCCGCAGGAAGGTGACTATGTAAAAGAGGCGGTTGATGTAGAAGGCACGGCATTCGATCAGAACCTTGACAGTTACACTGTTGAATTTTCGGAAGGCAATTGCAGCGATGCGTATAAATGGGCTGCTGTAAAGACAGAATACAGCCCGGCTCAGAACGGCCTGCTTGTGAAATGGCAGGCCCTGCCGCCTGACGGTGATTATTGTTTGAAGTTGACAGTGGTTGACAGGTCCGGGCAAAAAACAGAGGCAAAGATAAACGTCAAGGTGGACACGCATCCTCCGGCTGCTCCGGAGTTGTCGGGCAAGGCAGAGAATAAGACGGATGCGAGACTTGACTGGACAGGTAATACCGAGTCTGATCTTGCAGGTTATAACATCTATAGAGACAATCAAAAACTCAATACTGAACCCATAACGGATATCAGCTACCTTGACCGGAACCTTAATGAAGGAATTTATGCTTATACAGTAAAGGCAGTTGACCTTGCCGGATGGGAAAGCGAGCCTTCCAATGAAATCAGGATTACTGTAGATTTAACAGGGCCTGATGCAAGGATTCGCTCGCCCCGGGACGGCTCTAAGATCAGCGGGCTTGTTGACATTAAAGGAACCGCCTACAGCTCCGGTGACTTCGGCCGGTACAGGGTATACATAGGCATGGGGCCGGAACCGTCCTCATGGGACCTCATAAGGACATCGCCCGTGCCGGTGTCGTACGGCGTTTTGACACAGTGGGATACCACCGGGCTTGAAGAAGGCGGGATATACTCCATCAGGCTGGAGGCTGAGGATATCCCGGGCAATATCAATACTCATCAGGTAACAGTAACCATTGACAACACGCCTCCGGCGATGCCCGTCCTTGTATCCGCAGTCGCGGACAATTCGGATGTAACGGTTTCATGGCAGGCAAATACAGAACCTGACCTTGCAGGGTATCTGCTTTACAGGAACGGCATGCTGGTCAATGTACCGGGGCTTGTCACAGGAGACTTAAGGCCGTATCTCCTGACAGGCACAACATATCCGGATGAGGCATTGCCTGACGGCACGTTCACATACTACCTCGTTGCAATGGATAATGCAGGAAATACCAGCGAGCCGTCGAACTCCCTTGAGGTCACCATTGACACACGTGCGCCGCAGGCGATAATAACAGAGCCGCAGGACGGAATTGAATTCGAAAAAGGTATACTCCTCACCGCGGAGTCCGCTGACCTTGACACGGCATCCGTACGGTTTCAGTTCAAAAAGGCGGAAGACACCGCCTGGACAGACCTTGGTGACCCCGTAAAGACACGGCCTTACACTGCATATCTTGACCCTGCGGCGCTTGCGTTGAGTTACGGTGATTACCATCTCCGTGCCGTGGCCACCGACGCGGGAGGCAGGACAGACCCCTCACCGTTATTTATAACAGTTGCATATACTGACCTGACAGCTCCTGATGCACCCCGCGATTTAAACGCCCTCACCACCGGCAGTGATGTTACCCTCACCTGGACAGCCGGCGCAGAGGCGGACATAGACGGCTATAACATTTACAGGATAATTGACGGCATAAAGACAAAGGTCAACTATGAGACGGTCAAAGACACAACCTATACAGACGGCAATCTCCTGGACGGAACATATGAATACGAGATCACCGCAGTAGACACCCATGGCAACGAGAGCCTGCCCTCAGGCAGAGTACCGGCGAAAATCTATGCGCCCCTGATTGAACAGCCGTATACACCTGTCGGCGAAAATGTTATCACGGTAAGCGGAAGCAATGCAGAGGCGGATTCCGCGGTAGAGATAACCATAGAAGATGTCGCGGGTTCCGTGTTGCAGGTTAATACAGGTTCAGATGCGGACGGCAATTTTATCTCAGATATACCCCTTGCTCTTGGTGAAAACAGGATAACGGCAAGGGTTATCGACAGCAAAGGCAATACAAGCAGGACATCGGATGAGATCGTTGTTGTTTATAACGAGCCCCCGGCAGCGCCTGCCGGACTGACCCTTAATGTGAACGGATATGATGTGAACCTTGTATGGGAGCCGAATACGGAGCCCGACCTGTCCGGATACAACCTTTACAGAAACGGCGAGAAGGTCAACGGACCGTCAGCCCTAACATCGGGCAGCACAACCGCCTCTTATAACTCTTACTACTCATCAATGGCCTTTGATGGGGATCTATCCACATACTGGTACTCCTATACCTACGGCGAGCCCGTCTGGTGGCAGATAGACCTGCCGTCTCCTGAACTTATCAGCCGTATGGAAGTCCACTGGCAAAACAAAGAGCATGTAGGCAGAGACTATGAGATCCGGGTATGGTCGGGATATGCCTGGGTTACGCAGGTGAAGGTGACCGGAAATGACACAAAGGACAATGCCTTTGACTTTTCACCGCCCTACAGGACAGACAGGATCAGGATTTATATAACCGCTGTAACAGATACCGGTTACTCGGAAGAGGTCAGACTCTCGGAGGTTGTACTCGTGAAGGACAACCTGATAACAGCTCCAGGCTACAGTGATTTAAACCTTGATGACGGAGAGTATGCATACAGTGTCACTGCTGTTGACTATTACGGATTTGAGGGCACGCCTTCGGATGATGCGCCGGCAACTGTCGGGGACGTGATTCCGCCCGCCCCGCCCCAGGGGCTGACAGCCTCGGCTTCAGGCCCTGATATTACACTCAACTGGACTGCAAATTCCGGGACCGATTTATCCGGATACAACATATACAGGAAGGGCCCCGAGGGTTGGGCAAGGATCAATACATCCCCGGTAACCGAAACAACTTACATTGATTCCGGTCTCCGGAACGGCACTTACACCTACAGGGTGACGGCAGTGGATGAGGCGGGCAATGAGAGCCTGCCGTCAAACGAGGCATCCGCGGCAGTGTATACCGTGCCGCCCCAGCCTCCGGAAAACCTCGTTATAACCCCGGTCCCAGAAGGTGAGGCGCTCGGCGCTGCATGGGAATATTCATTCGGCTCTGCCGCGGGATATAACATTTACAGGAGCGATGTATCCGGCGGGCCGTACGCAATGCTTAATGCATCGCCGCTCAGTGAAAAATCATATACGGATACCGGGCTTGTAAACGGAAACACTTACTATTACGTGGTTACGGCAGTGGACGCCTATGGAAATGAAAGCCCCTACTCTCCCGAGGCCGCGGGCATTCCATCAGACACCGAAGCGCCGCCCGTGCCGGAGATATACTTCCCCACCCAGCCCGGAACGCCGGTGGTTTTATACAAAGACATGACCGATATTTCAGGCACTGCAGAACCCGGAGTTACCGTGGAGGTGTTCAGCAACGGTATATCTGCGGGCAGCACTACGGCGCTCTCCGGTGATGTGGCGGAGAGCCTCGAACTGGATTATGAATCCGGCGCATCGCTTTCGCCTGATGCACGGATGATCGCATACTCCTACAGTGACAGGGTGTGGATAATGGATATTTCAACGGGTGAGAAAACAGGGATAGGGCACGGATACTGGCCCACGTGGTCTCCCGGCGGAAGAAGGGTCGCCTATTCGTTTTATGATACGAACGGGGATTACCGTTTAGCCGTATACGACACGGCAACGGGGAACAGTACCGTGCTGACCGATGGTACAGGGGTCAATGAATGGGGAATATCATGGTCATCCGGCGGGAGCAGGGTGGCATTTGTCAACCAGAACGGCGGACAGTATGAAATATGGTTTAAAGATATGGCCACGAACACCGGGAAGCTCATAAGGAGCGGAAGCTATTACAGGCCTGCCCCAAGGCTGTCGCCGGACGGCGATAAGATCGCATACTTTGACAACAACAGTCTCTATATCGTTGATGTCGCCACCGGTGATACAGTGTTGGTGGATGATAACATATACGCGGGCTCAGGCAGTATTGACTGGGCACCCCGCGGCAAAAAACTCGCCTTTGCAGCTTATGAAAATGAAAACGTGAATATTTTCGTCCTGGACATTGAGACCCTCGAGCGGACCCGGATTACTTCAAACCCCGACAGGAATGATCTTGATCCCGTATGGTCTCCGGACGGTGATTATATTGCCTTCAGGAGACCGGAGGGCGGGGGAATCAGCTCCATATGGGTCACGCCCTCGGACGGCAAGGGGCAGGAGAGATTGATACGGCAGGGCCGGTACAGACTGAAATACTTCTACTGGAAGTATCTCTGCTGGACGAAAGAGGGAGGAATCGCCTATATAGACGAAGGCACCCTGCATACATTGCATCTCAGGGGCTGGTTCAGGCTTGAAGGCGCGGAACTTGAACCGGGAGACAATATCTTTTATGCCCGGGCAACTGACCGGTGGGGTAATACAAGTCCGCCGTCAGGGGAGATAAAAGTTATGTTCGACACCACCCCTCTACCCGACCTGGAGACAACGGAAGAGGATATATCCGTTTATCCGCTGTATCCGCAGGAAGGTGAAAAGGCGGCGATAAACGTCCTTGTCAGGAACATATCCGGCGCCGGCGCAAGAGACGTGGATGTGGATATATACATATGGGATTCATCCGGAAACCTCGGGCTTGTCAGCTCCGGGAATATTCCCTATATACCGCCCGGCTCATCGGAAGCGGTCCCTGTTGAATGGGATACAACGGGCAAAACAGGCATAAACACCATAATCGCCGTCCTAGATCCTGAGGACAGGATCGCTGAATTGTCCGAGACGAACAACTACGCAACGAGGGAGATAATTGTGGTGGAAGATGAGGGTGTCTCAATGGCGACCGCCGTTGATTCCACGCGGTACAGCAGCAGCGAGGATGTGAACATCGGCATAAATCTCATAAACAGCGGCCCTGAAAGAGATGTCGTGGTGGAGGTATGGATTGAGGATGAAAACGGCTATGCAGTGGCATTGCTGGATACAATAAACGCAAAACTCCCTTATGCCGCGGCGCAGGATTACAGGCTCTCATGGAATACGGGCAATACGTACGCCGGTTCATACAGGGTCCACACCCTGCTTAAAAATGCCCCTGATATTACGGCTGAAAATATCGTGCCGTTTGAGATACTGCCTGATATGGACATAGCCTCGGAGATTGTTACGGCCAGGGCAGACTACGGCCCTGATGAGAATGTCGGCATGCATATTAATGTAAAGAACACCGGCGTGAATCATGTTATTCCCGAACTGGCGGTCGCAGTGAAGATCGCGGATGCCGGCGGAAGCATCATCTTCACGGACGTCAGGACCGTAACAAACCTCCTGCCCCGTGCTTCGGCGGCACTGGATTCGGCATGGAACACGGGCCTCACAAAAGCCGGTGATTACACCGCAACCGTTGAAATATCCATTGACGGCAGCCCTGTATCCACCGCGTCGGCGCCCTTCACCATTAAGGCGTCGGCGGTCATTACAGGCGAGATTAAGGCCGCGCCGCCGGTTGTTTTCACCGGCGATACCGTGGAGGCCGGCTATACGGTGCGGAGCAGCGGGAATACGGATGCGGACGGCCTCGGCCTGAGGATTCTCGTTATCGACCCGGAGACCCGGACCGTAATGGATACATATGAGGTCTTAACGGACCTCGCCGCAAACAGCTCTTATACCGGCAGCTTCACGTTCTCCACGCAGGGCTACGGACTTAAAACCTATTCCCTTGCACTGCAGTACACCTATCAGGGGGAAACCGCAGGAATTGCAATAGCGACGTTTACGGTGCGTGACGGCACGCCTCCGGCTGTCTCTATTGTCTCACCCGGCAGCGGCGGGCGATATTCCTCAGCGGTTGACATAACCGCCGTTGTCTCGGACAATGCATCGGGTGTCGGCAGGGTTGAATACCGGCTGGACAGCGGCCCCTGGCGACTGCTGCCGGTCTCGGACCCTTCCGCAGGACGGTATTCAACCGTGTGGGAGCCTGCCGGGCTTTCCGATGAGGGCAGCCATACCGTATCCGTCAGGGCGATTGACAGGGCCGGAAACGTATCAGCGCCTGCCGGGACATCCTTTACAGTTGAGTTCATACCCCCTGTTGCAGACGCAGGGCCTGACCGGAACGTCATAGCCGGTGAGACGGTCACGCTTGACGGAAGCGCAAGTTACGACCCGGACGGCCAGACAATTACATTCATGTGGGCGTTCAAGGAAGTGCCCACGTCAAGCGCGGTGAGCGACGAATCACTTTCGGACCCCGCAAGCGCCAAACCGGCGTTTACCACGGATGCCGCGGGGACATACGTGCTTGAACTGACCGTAAGCAACGGCAAGAAGCAGGACTCGGACACGGTCTCCATTATTGCAGACATTCCGAATGTCGCTCCCAATGCCGATGCAGGGCCTGACCGGAACGTATTTACCGGCAGCCCGGTATACCTTGACGGAAGCGCGAGCTATGACCCGGACGGCGGACCGGAGCCCCTGGCGTTCAACTGGAGTTTCAACGAAGTTCCCATGCAGAGCACGCTTGCCGACAATGATATTGTTGACGGGGATCAGGCAAAGGCGAGCTTTGTCCCTGATGCAGACGGTGTATATGTGCTTGAATTAACGGTAAGCGACGGGGACCTCTCATCCACGGATGATGTGGTGATAACCGCGGCCCTGCCCAATGTGCCGCCCAATGCCGATGCAGGGGAAGACTTCAGCGTGGCATTGGGCGAGATCGTCACACTTGACGGAAGCGCAAGTTATGACCCGGACGGCGGACCGGAACCGCTGTCCTATACATGGGGCTTTGTGGCAGTGCCTGAGGGCAGCGGCATCACGGATTCCGACCTGTCTTATGCCGGCACCGTCTCACCCTCGTTTGTGCCTGACAGGGCCGGGATATATGTGCTGGAATTAATGGTGGGAGACGGCCTCGAGACCGCTTATGATAACGTGGCGGTAACAGTGGTTGATGTAACGCCGCCCTCGATTTCCGCTGTTGCGAATACGTATGTGCTCTGGCCCCCTGACCACAGGCTCGTGGACATAATTATACACGTGTACACGAGCGACAACAGCGGGCTGCCTGTTACATTATCAGCGGTGGTCAGCAGCAATGAACCTGTAGACGACCGGTGTGACGGAAATACATCGCCTGACTGGACGGAGCCGGTCATAGACCAGGATACCTCACCCTGCAGCTCCGCGCCGAGCGTTCAGACTGCGGGGACGGCCGTGTCTATACCATCACGATAACCGCCGAGGACGCCGCCGGCAACCGCGCATCAACGGATGTCCTCATCACCGTCCCGGGCGGCCGCCGGATGTAAAGCTTAATGTTGCATAAACGCGGCAGGAGAGATTCGCGTTGCGGGTTGCGAGTTGCGAGTTGCGGGTTGCGGGTTCAACGGCTATAAGGCGATGGGATATTGGAAATTTAACAGAGGGGGCAGGGTCTGATTTGCTTCACCTTACTTTTTCTTGCCACACCACCTATCGAAAAGTGTGGCGGTCTTTTCTCGTGGACGGCGTGGCGCTAATATGGATGGGTCAGCACGATGTGCAACAACAGCCATGCATCCTTGTAAGTCAGGTTCCTCGAGTATGCCCGCAATATGCTCGAGCCTTGTCATAATATACCTCAGTGTTTCACGATTCGGGCCGGGTCTTGCTTTGCCGGCGCTGTTATCCAGATAAACCGCCATGGCTCGAAGGCGATCAGCAGTAAGCGGGTGGGTGATTTTAGTCCTAAGATAGGCCTCCCATTCCTTGTCTGTTTTTAACTTTCCTTCGGCCCTGAGTTGTCCTTTGTTCGGCATGAAGTAGGCCTGAGCCTGAAAGAACAGGATAGCCCCCATCGGGATAGTTGAAGTCCTATGCAACACATCGAGGGCAAAACGGTCGGCATTCTGTTCGTTGATTCTTGCTTGTGCGGTGGTGATACCTTTGTAGCCCCGATGTCCGTAATAAATATGTCCAAGCTCATGCAACAGAATAAAGGCAAAGGCCGAATTGCGAAATCTAAGCGACAATCCATCAACCTTTCGGTCCTTCAGGGCATCTTCGGGAATCTGCAGTGCCTTTAACGGAGGCGGATAACGACCACCGGTAAAATCTGCGGCCCTTTTGTATCTCAGCATGGTGACGTATTCATCGATCGTTTCCAGGCTGAATCCACGGATATGCAACCATGCATAAGCGGTCGAGAGATCCTCCAGAAATACCAGCGAAAGAATGGGCATAGCGACAAAGTCCCATCTGCCGCGTTTACCGGAGTAATAGTCCATCGGGTTGTGGTTTGTTTCCCCTGTCAAAGGAAACTCAAACTTCGCGTCGTTTAAAACACGCTTTTCGTCCCGGGTGAGGTTCGGCAATATCGCCCTTGTGAACATCTCATTTATTATGCGTTTAAACCTCGGCTTCTCCCGGGCAAGCTTGGCCGTGTCATAAAGGGTTGACAAATCCTCGGCTCCTGCGCTGAAGGGTACCATAACAAACCATATTAGAAAAAGACCGTAAAAGTGTTTCATTTCACCGCCTCCTGTCCGCTGCGGTAATAAGCGGCAGGCGCCTCGAGTCCTTCGGGTACAGGATCAGGCGAATCGCTTTCTATCCATAGCTTAAACTCGCCGAAATCCCCCCAATCCGGTCCCCAGACGGCTTTCATCAGCACGAGTTTGATGCTCTCGCTACGATATTTAACATCCCTGATTTGCTGTTCGTTTAACCTATCTTTTAACATCGAGGGCAGTGTGTTGAGAAATTCCATCTCCAGGCGCAGTTCCCGCCTTTGCCGATCTGTTTGTTCCCTGTTGTCCATTGTATGACGTTGTGTCAAGCCGCTGTAATATTCAATATTTGATCGGGGCGACCCTGTGGCCATTACTCGATCGTTTGTTCCTTTATGGAAATAAACAATGCCGTGATAAATAGAAAAGGCCACGATAACAGCTCCGAAGAGGGCAAAAAAGACGCCGGGTCCCACCCGTGTGATAAAAATCGATATCCCGCCGGGGAGGTTGATTTTCCCCTCTCCTTCCCTCTGTTCCGGTATGTGGAGAAAGAGGCGGTAGCCCAGATAAACGCATAATCCTCCTATGGCTACAGCGATAGTGCGTTCTACAGCACGGAAGATGACAGGTTCCATGATATTTTCTCCTGTATATTTGTTTTTCGTGCCTTACGGTTAGTTTCAACCTTACAGCGGCATAAAAACATCGCCTGCGGGCAGGCTCTCCTGCCCGTTTATGCAACATTAAGGTCAACTATAAGGTGTGATTACTTGAGCCAGTCCCCTGGAGTAAAAAGAAGGCCCCGTTCAGACAAGCTCGGACGACGCTCCCGGCTATAACAGTTGTCCGAGATATGCCCCATAGGCCTCGGGTCCCCTGCATATCCCCAGATTCCGGTGTTAAGGTTCAGCCAGTAGTTGCCGTTTGAAATAGGCCCACAGTGCCATTGCTCGAGGGTCTGAATTTGTGCATTATTCAGACGGACACCATTTACCACCACCCTCCGCTCTGCATAAACCATTTCAGTAAAGCTGAATGCCATAAAGATTCCAACTAATATTACTATGCGTTTTGTCTTCATACTACCACCCCCTTCAGATTAAAACGATTTAAATCAATTTTTACTTCACTTTCGCCGGTTCTTCGGAGATTAAGGGAGACATGGACATGAAAAATAACGTATTACCTGAATTTCAGCATTACCCGCGTTCAAAGCGCCTCGTTAAGGAAAAGAATATCACATTTACCTTACAGTGGCAAAAAAACATCGCCTGCGGGGCAGAGGAGTCTGCCGGGAAAGCTTTATCTGCGATACCTTCAGGAAATATTCCGCACAGCATATAAATTTCCGTAACTCGTGTTCGCTGTCCGTGACCGTAAAAGACAAAGAATAAAAAAATTGACTTATGCCCATGGGTTTAAGAAATTCCTCCATCAGAATTTCACCGGGGGATGAAGTCGTTGGCTTCTTCAGCCTGTGGTTATGTGCCTCTTATCTCTTTTCTTCTTGGACGACTGCTTAGACTCAG
>JAADFS010000024.1 GCA_013152795.1 Deferribacteres bacterium | reverse complement strand
ACGACATTTACAGCTTTCGGACCTTTCGGGCCTTCTTCAATATCAAAGCTTACGGACTCCCCTTCGACAAGGGTCTTAAAACCGTTGCCCTGGATGGAAGAGTAGTGGACAAATATATCGCCGCTTTCTTCGGTGTGATAAATCCGTAGCCCTTGGATTCGTTGAACCATTTTACTTTTCCTTCAGTCAAAACCCGTTACCTCCTTAATAAAATACTAAAGTCTAAAATGACCTTACTCTAATCTATTTAAAAAGGCCGCAAAGCTAAAAGTCTTTGCGGCCTCTAACTGCGTACAAAAACTTCTAAAACTTCGTAAATATAATGTCATCTTTTACAGTAAAAGTCAACAAAAAAGTTACACTTATCTGCCGGATTTCCGTTCAAGCACATCCCTCAGTTTCACAACCCCCCTGCAGGGATTGATCCTGTTAATCATAACCGGTGTCCGCTGTAGATACCTGATCAGGTCTTTCACCTCCCTGCCGGCAATAAAAAAGGCCCTGCCGCCGTAAGGTATCCCCCTTTTCTTTATATGGGGCAGTCTTACGTATCCGTGTATGCGCGTCGCTATATATCCTGTCGTATAGTTCGGATCATCGGAAATACACAGCTCGCCTAAAATCATGCGGTACTTGTGAACCTTGCTCGCAAGGATAACGGCCTCTTTGACCGTGGTGTTATCAAGGCCGAATTTTCCCAGCTCCGTTGAAAGGTCTCTCGATGCCTTCTCGGTTATCCCCATTCTTGTAACGCGGACACCCCGCAAGAGGTCCGGTTCAAGCCTCACTCCTTCAATATCCATCAGCATGGCACCCCTCATGGTAATGCCGACATTAATGGCGTTAAACGCCTCTTCGACAGCCCTGGCGCTTATCCCCACGGAAGAGAGAATCTTAACGGATGCCTTTTTGGCAGCGTCGGGGTTTCTTGTATTGAGCGTACAGACCGGAAGGGAAGGGATTTTCCTGGGGGTCTCCTTCAGCTCTTCCACTGTAATACGTATTTCATCGGCCCTGCCCCTGTCATGAAGCAGAGCCCTCTGTGTATACTCCTGCACCATACTACTGATAAGATGCCTGTCATAAATGCCCTCGGCGCCAGATATGTGAACGCCATTCTGGGAGGATCTCATCCTTATGCTGTAATACAGACGCCGCGGCATTATATTTCAAGCCCCATGTCCCGGATCATCTGCAGATCATCTTCCGGGCGTCTTCCCTTTGTTGTCAGATAGTCGCCGAGCAGGAGTCCGTCGGCGCCGGCAAGGAATATCTGTGAGTTCAGGTCCCTGAGGGTCGCCGGCCTGCCGCCGCATATCCTTATTTCGGATTCAGGGAGAATGAGCCTGTAAATCGCTATGATCTTCAGGGCCTCCAGAGGCTCCAGCAATGCCCTGCCGGCCAGCGATGTCCCGTCTATGGGGGTGAAGAAGTTTATCGGGACCGAATCAACGCCGATGTCCCTCAGGGCGAATGCCATTTCAATACGGTCCTCCCATGACTCGCCCATCCCGAATATACCACCGCTGCAAACGGAAAGACCAAGGGATTTGGCGGCCTCTATTGTCCTGATTTTTTCCCTGTATGTATGAGTGGTGCAGATTTCACTGAAAAACGCCTCGGATGTCTCGAGATTATGGTGGTATCTGTTGAGTCCGGCATCCTTCAGCCGTTTCAGTTGTTCGGCACCCAACATGCCGAGCGTGGCACACGGCAGGAGCCCGCTATCCCTTATCGCAGATGTGAAGCGGCATATCTTATCCAGTTCCCTGTCCGAGGGGGCCCTGCCGCTTGTAACCGTGCAGAAGCGCCTGACACCGTATTCCCTGGCAACGCGCGCTGCATCCAGGACAACATCCACGTCTATCAGAGGATAGACGTGGATGTTGCTTTTGCTGCGTGAAGACTGGGCGCAGAATGAGCAGTCCTCAGGGCACGCCCCTGATTTGGCATTAATTATGGAACACAGGTCAATCCTCTTGCCGCTGTGCTTTACTTTTGCCCTGTTTGCGAGGACAAAAAGCTCAACCATTTCACTATCCCGGGCGCCGGACAAATACAGGGCTTCTTTCCTGTCGATATTTCCGTATTCAGTGAGGAGCATCCCCTATTATTGACCTGTAAACAGCTATTAGTCAACACGGGCGGCAAAGCCGTGTTAGACTGCCCGCCCGGTAACTTTTTCCTTGACTTATTCGGCCCGGCATGATAATTTTATAAATATATAACATGTTCTTATAAATCATTATTTTTCTCGGGATATAACTCTCTGCATCCGGCTCAAACTCACAATGATCAACAGCATGAAACATCGAACTTTTTCCGCAACCGCTCCCTCTTAATCCGGGGGGCAAATAAATTTCAGCACAAGGAGGAATGGCCATGAAAATTATCAAAAGAAGCCTCATACTGGCCCTGGCGTGTATCGTGGTTTTAGTCTTCGCGGGTACAAGTATGGGCAGGGGAATGTATGTGGAAAATGAATTGATTGTAAAGTTCAAAAGCGGCGTTACTGATAAGGTTATCAGTTCAATAAACCGGAAACACGGAACATCCGTTATTTCCACAAGCAGGCAGGGGAAGTTCAAACGCCTGTATGTCCCTGCGGGAGTGGATATCGAGGATCTGGCTTATATTTACAGCAGAAATCCCAACGTTGAATATGCCGAACCGAACTATATTGCCCATGCTTATTGGACACCAAATGATCCGCTGTTTTCATATCAGTGGAATTTCTACAATCCCAGGTACGGCGGAATCAACATAAAATCCGCATGGGCGATTCAGAGGGGTGACCCGTCCGTAATAGTGGCGGTGATAGACACCGGCGTGGCATATGAAAATTATACTGAGAGCACCAGCAGCAGAGGCGGCAGGGGCGGAGGAAGAAAATCCAGCGGCATCACACGTAAAGGCGGCGGCAGCACAGGCAGTGTTACGGCATACTATCTTGCGCCCGACCTTGCAAATACCAACTTTGTGGCAGGCTATGATTTTGTTAATGATGATGCACACCCCAATGATGATGAAGGACACGGCACACACGTCACAGGTACCATTGCCCAGAGTACAAACAACGGGATAGGCGTGGCCGGGATAGCCTTCAATACATCCATCATGCCTGTAAAAGTTCTGGATAAAAACGGCTCCGGCACATATGCGGACATTGCGGAGGGAATTTATTTCGCTGCCAACAACGGTGCGGATGTAATCAACATGAGCCTGGGCGGCCCCAGCCCCTCAACCACCCTGGAAGAGGCCCTTGCCTATGCCTATAACAAGGGAGTAACCATAGTGGCCGCAGCCGGCAACGACGGCTCGGACGTTATAGGTTATCCGGCAGCTTACGATGCTTATGTCATCGCCGTGGGAGCCACGCGCTATGACGAGACCCTCTCTTATTACTCCAACTATGGTCCGAGCCTGGACATAGTGGCACCCGGTGGTGATACAAAAGTGGATCAGAACGGCGACGGATATGTGGACGGGATTCTCCAGCAGACATTCGGTTCCTCAACCGATGACTGGGGTTACTTTTACTACCAGGGTACGTCAATGGCCACCCCCCATGTAGCCGGTGTGGCTGCACTACTCATCGCAAACGGCATTACAGGACCCGACAATGTAAGAGAGGCCCTGCAAAGCACGGCGAAGGACCTCGGTCCGGCAGGCTGGGATCCGACCTACGGCTGGGGACGGGTTGATGCCGCGGCAGCGCTTAATTACTGAAAAAGACGGCGATAAAATTATAACCTGTCAAAAATAACAGGCCGGCGGGATTATGAATCCCGCCGGCCTGTTATTGTCGTCCGGCAGGCTGCCCTGCCCGTTTATGCAGCATTCAATGTCAACCTGCCTAAAAGCCGTACCTGATTTCAAAACCGTCGAATTCTCCGGTATAGTCGGTCCATTTTTCCTCTACATTTGTCACCCTTGCACCCGGCGGGCCTTTCCGGCACCACTGCACCGCCTGTTGGAGCTTGTCCACCGGCCCCTCAAAAACCGCCTCGACATTTCCGTCCGGCAGGTTTCTGACCCATCCTTTCAGGCCGAGTCTTGCGGCCATTTCTCTTGTGCTGGCGCGGAAGAAAACGCCCTGCACAAAACCCGCGATAATCAAATGCACCCTGCCGTTTTTCATATTGCAATTATAACAATAAATTTTTATAATATAAATACATCCTGACTTTTTCTGATTCTTGTATTATTTCATTTTTTATTTGCGATATCCGAAAAAACCCTTGACATGACGTAAGTTATATGATATCTTTACTATCCCAGCATTTCTTAACTGAGAATAATTACAATCATAGTGAGATGCAGCAAACATGAGGTCGGGGCTGATGAACGCGAAAAAGGCTTTCTGAAATACCGGTTGGCAGATGCATAAATACAAAAAAAACTACTGAACTCCAGGCTTCATACTTTATTCATATTTAAATGTTAAAAAAGAATAATTATAAAATCCGGAAGACATTTTATAATTATGTTTTTGACTCCCCGTCCAGCCTTGCGGCGGGGGAAATCCGTGTAACCTTTCTTGTAAATCACTGCAATCGGGTATGAACAATATTGAACAAAGGGTGCATGAAGTACTGCACAATCTCAACTGGTTGTTGGAGGCCCACGATAGTTTTGCAGAGTTAGTAGAGGTCAAGGGTAACAAGGTTGTTATACGTTGCGTGGGATACTGTGCCGAGTGTGAGACCGACTGCGTAGGAGTGGCTTTCAAAGAAAGAATGCCAGATATTGAACTCATTCTCCAGTAAATATCCTGGGCAGAAGGTGTCCCCTCTGAAAAAAAAGATAACAGGCCTCCTGAAACGAAGAGATTTTGCGGCTATAAGAAGCGGACTGTTGTCTCCCACCGGGAAAAACATCACCGCAATGATATCGCTTTCCTATGATAAAAAAAGCGTAATCTCTTGGCGTGCAATCGAGGCCATCGGTCTGATGACAGCGGTAATGGCAAAGACATCTCCAGATAGTGTCAGAAATATCGCAGGCCGTCTCCTGTGGATGATACGGGATGAATCAGGCGGCATCGGCTGGAGCGCCCCCGAGATACTGGGTGAGATAGTAAGAAACAATCCCGAGCTGTGTTCCGACATCGCACCGGTAATCGTCTCCTTTCATGAAGAGGAAATGCTGACTTCCGGTGTGCTGTGGGCAGTGGGACGGATGGGAGGGGGCAATCCCGGCATGACTGAATATGCAGCCTCTGTCATCCCACCTTATCTGCGCAGTGCAGATAAAAGGCTTCGCGCCTTTGCCGCACGCGCCCTTGGTGAAATCGGGGCATTGGATGCCGCCGGTGAAATTGAAAAGCTCCGGGATGACGGAAATCTCATCGAACTTTATGAAGATGGAGAGCTTATGGAAAAGACCGTAGGCGAAGTGGCCCGCGAAGCGCTGAATAAACTCTCCGGAGTTTCAGAGGCAGGAGCAAAGGCAATATAATCAAATCTGCAATACCCCCTGCTTTTTGCCATGTCGTAAGTCTCACACAGTCCCAACTCACATGCACGGCTGAAATCGGCGCACGCCTTTTCAATATCACCGATAAGCATATAGGCCGCGCCCCTGTTGTCGTAAGGCTTGGCAAGCTCCGGGTCGATGGCTATGGCCCTTGAATAGTCGAGTATGGCTCGTTTATATTTACCCATTGCAAAATAGACCAATCCCCGGTTATTGTAAGCCTTGGCATACTTCGGATTGTTCTTAATGGCATTCCCGAACTCGACCAGTGCGGGTTCATACTGTTTTAACATCAAATAGGTGAATCCCAGATTGCTGTATGCCTTGGCATATTTGCGGTCAATGTCCACGGCCTTTTTATATTCTTTGACTGCAAGGTCATAGCGGCCTTTCAGAAAATATATATTACCCCGGTCATTATATGCCCTGGCACATTGAGGGTCATTCTCTATGGCCCTGTTGTATTCGACCATCGCGAGATCGTACATGCCTTTGGCGGCATACATGATTCCACGATTTACATGTTGGTGTGCCAAACGGGGATTTGATGTGGAGGCACACGCGGTAATAAAAAGAAGTGCTGCTGCTGTCAATACATAGCTTGCTTTTAGCATGGCTGTCTTCTCCTGATCTTATATTTTCGTCTGGATTTTGTGTTTACAAATTAACACTTCAGGTTGCATAAAACCACCGGCGTCATCATCTCAGCAGCAAGGCCGTTGCACGCCGGAATGACAGACGGGAATTCCTGAAGCCTGATGGCGTTATTTCAAGAGATAAAAAAACAAAATGATTTGTACTATTATTTTACAACATGTAAAATAATAGTACAAATCAATGCGGAGATGTTACTCTAAAGCGGACTTGAGAAATTCAATAAATTTCAGGTAATCCTTTGTTGGAGGATTTAAAAGCTCAACAGCTATGCCGTCATAACTGTCACTTGTCTTTGTTATCCTGCTGACCTTGACCGGAACAGTCAGTACATAGTCCTCCACCGGTATAAGCACCTTGAAGTTGGTATCAAAGGGAAAGCGCATGTCCCTGGTACTTATAAACATGCCGTTTTCCGACAGATTTCTTACTGTGCCGCTGTAGCCCCTGTCCTCACAGCAGAACCTGACATTTATATTTACAGATACTCTCTCTGAAGATCTTCTTTGCATAATATTTTTATCTCAAGCAAACAGAACAGGTTACGGAGATTTTTAGCGGGCTCAGCCTTTGTTGCCGTCCACCCAGAGACTATAAGCATAATCCAGAATATCACCCTTGGCTTCCTTGTCCATCTCTTTAATTTTTATGCCTGCCAGACAGCTTGTACCGCTTTGCTCACTCCACCTGATATCCCCCGTGATGTGAACCAGTGTATCTTTACGGGGATGCCTGACCATTAATTCAATCGGGGCGTTTACGCTCATGTCAAGATCCCGTGATTCGAGACAGAGCCCTTCGCGGGAAAAATCTCTTATTGTGCCTGAAGCATGTTTAGACGGGTTTTCAAGAAGGGTGATTTGAGCATCGAGAGGAGCCTTGAATCTTCTGAATTTTCTTCTTTCAACTACCATCCATCCTCCCCTGATCCGGAAGATACATATACCGGCTGTATTTCAGACAACGTCTAATGCTCAACTTTACCTTGACGCCTGCATCAGGATATCGCCTCTGCGGCAGCCGATCCCTAAGGTTTCCCTTCCGTCTCCGCTGCCGCCGCGCTCATGCAACATCAAGATCACCGGCCGTTCACGGCGAATCTGCAATACGTAGGATTACCCGCCCTCAATCAATAACAGCGCATGTCTTTGCTGGCAAACTCTCGCCGAAGCAACACGGCCGTATTTTCAGCGTCAGACTACAACGACTGAATCATCGCTTCCATATTCATTAGGTATGTACTTATCCGCGCACCAGTCATTCTCCCAGCGGGTGTAATCAATCAGATACCTGAATTTGTACTCCCGGTTGCGGGGCAATTCCAGTGTCGCCTTGAAATCACCGTTCGGCAGGCGTTTCATCTTTGTCTCTGTCGTATTCCAGTTATTGAAATCACCGACAAGCGTGACCGCCTTGGCATCACGCACGGCCTCCTTCGGCAACCTGAAAGTAACCCTGCAAGAGAGATTGGACTTAATGTATTCCTTTTTGATACCGAGTGAAGGCGCCGCCTTTGCCCTGCGCTTTGCAGATGACGTGTCTTTTGCCTTGGCATTCAGCTTGGCGGACGTATTAGCCGCTTTTTTAACCGTTTTCTTCATCTTGTCCTCCCCGATGAATTTATAAAGTTCTTTAATAGAGAACCATTCTCATATATCATGAATTATAAAGTTGTACTCATTATACTCAATAGCCAAAAATTACATCAACCCCTTTTCAACGGGGCATCCTGCTT
The DNA here is from genome assembly GCA_013152795.1 of Deferribacteres bacterium. Classification (GTDB taxonomy): domain Bacteria; phylum Nitrospirota; class Thermodesulfovibrionia; order UBA6902; family UBA6902; genus JAADFS01. The sequence continues at coordinate 1,397 of JAADFS010000024.1, read as the reverse complement.
CAGCAGGCATACCCGTAAAGCAGGCTTTGCACAGTTTGTCGTATGCAAATCTTATCATAAAAAAAATGAATGTCAATCACCCCCTTTTCCATTAATGGTGTATGCTTAAAAGAGGATGTTTTCAGAAAATTTTGTTATAGTATTTCCGATGAAATAAATAAATGAGGCTCCTCTCGGCTCCTGCCGACTATTATCCTTAATGTTGCATAAACGGGCAGAGGAGTCTGCCGGAAAACCTTTATAAAGCGATGGAATATTGGAAATATATTTTTGTTGCAGGAAATAACGGAAAGTGAAATTCCCAAAGACGTCAATATGCCGTGCGGAATATTTCCTTAAGGAATCGCAGATAAAGCTTTCCCGGCAGACTCCTCTGCCCCGCCGGCGGCATTTTATGCCACGGTAAGGTTATCTATGGCCGAAAATATTAACTACAAGAAAATAATAAGCGAAAAACTCAAAAATCCCCAGTGGAGATTTGCCGCCATACTTCTCATCACAGCCGTTATTTTATTATTCTGGGGACAAATCTATAATATTAAAGCGCCGCGGGTCGTGGGCATAAGTTACAGCCAGTTTATCGACCAGCTCAATGCAAAGAACATCTACTCCGTTACAATAAAAAATCTGCACGTCCGTGGGGAACTCAAAAAAGAAACACCACTTCTGCTCCCCTCCGCAAAGAAGACTGTAACCGTGAAAAACTTCGAGACATTTCTGCCGTCCTTTCAGGGAGATGAACTCCTGTCCGAACTCAAGAAAAACGGCGTCTTTATCAACGTTGAATCACCGGAAAAGATGTCACCTTTCTGGCAGCTTGTAATCGGGATTCTGCCCTGGGTGCTCATCATCGGCATCTGGATACTGATAATGAAAGGCTCGCAGCGGCTGCAGGGCGGGCCGGGCGGCCTGTTCTCTTTCGGGGCAAGCAAGGCCAAACTGCACGATGCGCAGAAGCCGGGGGTGACTTTTGCGGATGTGGCCGGAATGGAGAATGCCAAGCAGGAACTCAGAGAGACCATAGACTTTCTCAGAAACCCGGCCAGATTCAGGGAGATAGGCGCAAAAGTTCCCAAGGGGGTTCTTTTAATAGGCCCTCCCGGAACCGGAAAGACACTGCTCGCCCGGGCAACGGCGGGCGAGGCGCAGGTCGCTTTTTACAGCATAAGCGCCTCTGAGTTCATAGAGATGTTTGTCGGCATCGGCGCTTCGCGCGTGAGGGATATGTTTCAGAAGGCGAAGGCGTCTCATCCAAGTATTATCTTTATTGACGAGATCGACGCAGTGGGCCGCACACGCGGCGCAGGTCTCGGCGGTGGACACGATGAAAGGGAGCAGACCCTCAATCAACTGCTGAGCGAGCTTGACGGATTCGAGCAGCATGAGGAGGTGATCGT